>NZ_JBIDCW010000008.1:0-99279 GCF_043204795.1 Streptomyces sp. NPDC047706
GGCGACGCCCCGCGCGGTGCCGGCGTCGGGCTCGGTCTCGCGGTCGCACGCGGCTTCGCCGAGGCGATGGGCGGCACCCTGAACGCCGAGGACACCCCCGGCGGCGGGCTCACCATGGTCGTCACCCTTCGCGCGGGGGCGCGTCCCGAGTCCCTCTCCGTACCTTCAGAAAGGCAGGCCTCATGGTGAGTCCCGCGGGGGGTGCACCCCAGACCCCCAGAGTGCTCGTGGTCGACGACGAGCCGCAGATCGTGCGCGCCCTCGTGATCAACCTCAAGGCACGCAAGTACGAGGTCGACGCGGCCCAGGACGGGGCCACCGCCCTTCAGCTCGCCGCCGCCCGCCACCCCGACGTCGTGGTCCTCGACCTGGGGCTGCCCGACATGGACGGCGTCGAGGTGATCAGGGGGCTACGCGGCTGGACCCGGGTGCCGATCATCGTGCTGTCGGCGCGGCACACCTCCGACGAGAAGGTCGAGGCGCTCGACGCGGGCGCCGACGACTACGTGACCAAGCCGTTCGGCATGGACGAACTGCTCGCCCGGCTGCGGGCCGCCGTACGCCGTGCCGAGCCCGCCGGGGCCGGTGAGGACGAGGTGGTCGTGGAGACCGACGAGTTCACGGTCGACCTCGCGGCGAAGAAGGTCAACCGCGACGGCCGGGACATACGGCTGACGCCCACGGAGTGGCATCTGCTGGAGGTGCTGGTGCGCAACACCGGCAAGCTGGTCAGCCAGAAGCAGCTGCTCCAGGAGGTGTGGGGGCCGTCGTACGGGACGGAGACGAACTATCTGCGCGTGTACATGGCGCAACTGCGGCGCAAGCTGGAGGCTGACCCGTCGCACCCCAAGCACTTCGTGACGGAGCCCGGCATGGGCTACCGCTTCGAGAAGTGAGCCGGTGCGAGCCAGGACACGAGCCGGCGACGGCTGGGACGCGAATCGGGGTGCCGGCCGGGATACGAGTCGGGGTGCCGGCCGGGATACGAGTCGGGGTGCCGGCCGGGACGCGAATCGGGGTGCCGGCCGGGTGACGGGTCGCGGTCGTGCCGTCGGTTCGGGCGGTGGGACCGGGGTACGTGACTGGGGGTAGGTTGCTGTCAGTCACCCCGGTAGGCTTCAGACATGAGTGCTGTTCCTCGTTCCGACAAGCCGGTGGGCCGGTTCCGGCGCATGCTCGACCGGCTCTCCTCTTCGCAGGAGGACCTGGAGTCCGAGGAGCTGCGAGAGGATGCCGTGACCGCGGGCTGTACGCGCATCGGCGACTGTCACGACCGGCAGATCGTCACGGTTACTGGTACCTTGCGCACGGTTACGCTGCGTCCGCGTGCGGGAGTTCCGGCCCTGGAGGCCGAGTTGTTCGACGGCTCCGCCCCCCTGGACGTGGTGTGGCTCGGCAGGCGCTCCATCGTCGGAATAGAACCGGGGCGCAAGCTGATCGCATCGGGCCGGATCTCGATGAGCCGGGGCCGCCGGGTGCTGTTCAACCCCAAGTACGAACTGAGACCCCTCGGACGGGAGTAGCCGGTGACGTCGCTCGACAAGCCGACTGAACACACCGAAGACACGGAGCATGAAGTCCGGGCAGTGACGGAGGCCGCGCTGTTCGAGGCCTTCGGCGGCGTGCGGGGCATGATCGAGACGGTGCTGCCGGGCCTCCTCTTCGTGACCATCTACACGCTCAACAAGGATCTGCACCTGTCGGCGATCGCCGCCCTCGGTGTGTCCCTGCTGCTCGTGGTGGTCCGCCTGGCGATGAAGGACACCGTGAAGCACGCCTTCAGCGGTGTCTTCGGTGTGGCCTTCGGTGTCGTCTTCGCGATGATGACCGGCAACGCCAAGGACTTCTACCTGCCAGGCATGCTCTACACGCTGGGCCTGGCCCTGGCGTACATCGTCACGACGCTGGCCGGCGTCCCGCTGATCGGTCTGATGCTCGGCCCGGTCTTCAAGGAAAACCTCTCCTGGCGCACCCGGAATCCGGGTCGCAAGAAGGCGTACGCCAAGGCCAGCTGGGCCTGGGGGCTGATCCTGCTCGCCAAGTGCGCGATCCTCTTCCCGCTGTACTGGTGGGCCGACACCACGCAGCTCGGCTGGGTGCTGGTCGCCCTGAAGATTCCGCCCTTCCTGCTGGCGGTCTGGCTGACGTGGGTCTTCCTGGCCAAGGCTCCGCCGCCCATCGACGTCTTCGCCGAGATGGAGGCGGAGGAGAAGCGCCGGGAGGCGGAGGAGCGGCGGGACGCCGGGGCGAGGTCGGGGGAGTAGGCCTCCGCACTACCGGACTACCGGCTGGCTGGCTGGCTGGCCGGCACGGGCCGGCAGGGGGCTGGCAGGGCGGGGCCCGTGGGGTGGTCGTGCTGGAGTGCGCCGGTCGGTGGCGCCAGGTCGGGGCAGGCGGGGAGTCAGGCGGGCTGGGCGGCGAGTGGGTGTCCCGCGGGTCGACTGAGCGTGCCCACCGGCCACGGGCCGGTGTCGCGGTCGGCGGGGTGCGTTCGGGCTGGTCGGGCGTGGTTCCGGCGGGTCGGGTGAGCTGAGGTCGGGGTTGGCCCGGTGGGGGCTCGATAGGCGTCCGGCGGTCTCGTGGGCTCGGGTGTGGCTGTGCGTGTGGGGCGCCGGTGTGCAGGTGCAGGTGCAGGTGCCGGGGCTGGGTGTTTCGGTGGCTTGGGCGGGGGCCGACGCCGTCCGTTGAGTGTGCCGGTGTGCGTCTTCGGTGGGTCGGTGAGCAGTCGTCGGGGGTGTTCGGCGTTCTGCGGCTGAGCGGCTATCCGGTTCCCCCGCCCGGCCACCGGTCCGCCGAACGGGCGAGGGCGCCCCGTGATGTGCGGGGCGCCCTCGGTGTCGTGGAGACCGGTCCTCAGCCCGCAGGGTGTTCGCGGCGGACCGACAGCAGGTCTTCCAGTTGCTCCTCGCGGGCCTGCGCGGCCACGAAGAGCAGTTCGTCGCCCGCCTCCAGGGAGTCCTCACGGGAGGGGGTGAGGACGCGGGTGCCGCGGATGATGGTGACCAGGGAGGTGTCCTCGGGCCACTCCACGTCGCCGACCTGGGTACCGGCCAGGGCCGACTCCTCCGGCAGGGTCAGCTCGACGAGGTTGGCGTCGCCGTGGCTGAAGCGCAGCAGACGGACCAGGTCGCCGACGCTGACCGCCTCCTCGACCAGGGCGGACATCAGACGAGGCGTGGAGACGGCGACGTCGACGCCCCAGGACTCGTTGAACAGCCACTCGTTCTTCGGGTTGTTGACGCGGGCGACGACGCGCGGGACGCCGTACTCCGTCTTGGCCAGCAGGGAGACGACCAGGTTCACCTTGTCGTCGCCCGTCGCGGCGATCACGACGTTGCAGCGCTGGAGCGCCGCCTCGTCCAGGGACGTGATCTCGCAGGCGTCGGCGAGCAGCCACTCGGCCTGCGGGACACGCTCGACCGAGATGGCGGTCGGCGCCTTGTCGATGAGCAGGACCTCGTGGCCGTTCTCCAGCAGCTCACCGGCGATCGACCGGCCGACCGCGCCGGCTCCGGCAATGGCGACGCGCATCAGTGACCGCCCCCCAACTCGGGTCCCTCGGCGAACGACGCCTCGACCTTCTCGACATCGTCGCTGCGCATCATCACGTGCACCAGGTCGCCCTCCTGCAGCACCGTCTGCGAGGTGGGCAGTATGGCCTCGCCGAGCCGGGTGAGGAACGCCACGCGGACGCCGGTCTCCTCCTGCAGCTTGCTGATCTTGTGGCCGACCCAGGCGCTGGAGGCGTGCACCTCGGCGAGCTGGACCCCGCCGGTCGGGTCGCGCCACAGCGGTTCGGAACCGGACGGCAGCAGCCGACGGAGCATCTGGTCCGCCGTCCAGCGGACGGTGGCGACCGTCGGGATGCCGAGGCGCTGGTAGACCTCGGCGCGGCGGGGGTCGTAGATGCGGGCGGCGACGTTCTCGACACCGAACATCTCGCGGGCCACCCGGGCGGCGATGATGTTGGAGTTGTCGCCGCTGGAGACCGCGGCGAAGGCGCCGGCCTCCTCGATGCCGGCCTCGCGCAGGGTGTCCTGGTCGAAGCCGACGCCGGTGACCCTGCGGCCGCCGAACGAGGAGCCCAGTCGTCGGAAGGCGGTGGGGTCCTGGTCGATCACCGCGACCGTGTGCCCCTGTTGCTCCAGGGTCTGGGCGAGAGCGGATCCCACTCTGCCGCAGCCCATGATGACGATGTGCACGACCGTCCTTCCGAGGTCAGGAGATGTTGCCTTGGTGTGAAACAGGGTCTCAGACCGCCGCCCAAGCTACACACGCGCGGTACGCGGCGGGGACCCCTGTGCACGGTTCGCGGCGATCAGCGGCGGCTGATGCTCCAGACGCTGAGGACGGTGAGGATGCCGAGTCCCACCAGGGAGGCGGTGGCGCCGATGAGCTCTGCGGTCGCGGGCATGGGTCCTCCGGGGCTAGAGGTGAAGACGTAGAGGCAGCGCATGTGGGGAGACCGTACGAAAGGGTCGTACCGACAGGTCGAACGGACACGTCGTACGGACAGGTCTACGGTTAGTCGTACGCATGAATCGTGCGATAGGTCGTACGGAAGGGTTTTGTCATATAGGCATGTGGATGGTCGTGTCGGTCGGAACCGTGCCCTGACCTGCCGGGTATTTCACCCGGGGGGCAGATCTGGGGAGGCCGGTGGGCGACCCCCTGTTCGAAGGCTTACGATCCTCTGTTGTGTCCAAACTGACCGACGTGCCCAAACGGATCCTGATCGGGCGCGCACTGCGCAGTGACCGGCTGGGAGAAACGCTCCTGCCGAAGCGCGTCGCACTCCCTGTCTTCGCTTCCGACCCGCTCTCCTCCGTGGCGTACGCGCCCGGCGAGGTGCTGCTGGTCCTGTCCATCGCGGGTTTGTCGGCCTACCACTTCAGCCCCTGGATCGCCGCCGCGGTGGTCGTGCTGATGTTCACGGTGGTGGCTTCCTACCGGCAGAACGTCCACGCCTACCCGAGCGGCGGCGGTGACTACGAGGTCGCGACCACCAACCTCGGCCCCAAGGCCGGCCTCACCGTCGCCAGCGCCCTGCTCGTCGACTACGTCCTGACCGTCGCCGTCTCCATCTCCTCCGGCATCGAGAACCTCGGCTCGGCGATCCCGTTCGTCGTGGAGCACAAGGTGTTCTGCGCGATGGCGGTCATCCTGCTGCTGACGTTGATGAACCTTCGCGGGGTCAAGGAGTCGGGAAAGCTGTTCGCGATCCCGACGTACGTCTTCGTCGGCGGCGTCTTCATCATGATCGCCTGGGGTTCCTTCCGCGGTCTGGTGCTGGGCGACACCATGCGGGCGCCCACGGCCGACTTCGAGATCAAGCCCGAGCACCAGGGCCTCGCGGGCTTCGCCCTGGTCTTCCTGCTGCTGCGGGCCTTCTCCTCCGGCTGCGCCGCACTCACCGGCGTGGAGGCGATCTCCAACGGCGTCCCGGCCTTCCGCAAGCCCAAGTCGCGGAACGCCGCGACCACGCTGGCGCTGATGGGCCTGCTGGCCGTCACCATGTTCTGCGGCATCATCGGCCTCGCCATGGCGTCCAACGTGCGGATGGCCGAGAACCCGGCCCACGACCTGCTCGACAACGGCGTCCCCGTCGGCGCCGACTACGTCCAGAACCCGGTGATCTCGCAGGTCGCCGAGGCCGTGTTCGGCAGGGGCAGCTTCCTGTTCGTCCTGCTTGCCGCGGCCACCGCGCTGGTGCTGTTCCTCGCCGCGAACACGGCGTACAACGGCTTCCCCGTGCTCGGCTCCATCCTCGCCCAGGACCGTTACCTTCCGCGCCAGCTGCACACGCGCGGTGACCGCCTCGCCTTCTCCAACGGCATCGTGCTGCTGGCCGGCGCCGCCGCGCTGCTCGTCTGGGTCTACGGCGCCGACTCCACGCGTCTGATCCAGCTGTACATCGTCGGTGTGTTCGTCTCCTTCACCCTCAGCCAGACCGGCATGGTCCGGCACTGGAACCGGCACCTGGCAACCGAGACCGATCCCGCCAAGCGCCGCCACATGATCCGCTCGCGCGCGATCAACACCTTCGGCGCCTTCTTCACCGCCCTGGTGCTGGTCGTCGTCCTGGTCACCAAGTTCACCCACGGCGCCTGGGTGGCGCTCCTCGGCATGGTGATCTTCTACGCGACGATGACCGCGATCCGCCGCCACTACGACCACGTGGCCAAGGAACTCGCCGCCCCCGACGGGCCGAGCGACGACAGCGTCCGGCCGTCGCGGATCCACTCGGTGGTCCTCATCTCCAAGATCCACCGCCCGGCGCTGCGGGCCCTCGCCTACGCCAAGCTGCTGCGCGCGGACACCCTCGAGGCGCTCAGCGTCAACGTCGACCCGGCCGACACCAAGGCGCTGCGCGAGGAGTGGGAGCGGCGTGGGATCACCGTGCCGCTGAAGGTGCTGGACTCTCCGTACCGCGAGGTCACGCGGCCGGTCATCGAGTACGTGAAGAGTCTGCGGCGGGAGTCGCCGCGGGACGTTGTTTCCGTGATCATCCCGGAGTACGTGGTCGGGCACTGGTACGAGCATCTGCTGCACAACCAGAGCGCGTTGCGGCTGAAGGGGCGGCTGCTCTTCACGCCGGGAGTGATGGTGACGTCTGTGCCGTACCAGCTGGCGTCGTCCGAGGTGGCCAAGAACCGGGCACGCAAGCGGCAGGACTGGAACGCGCCGGGGTCGGTGCGGCGCGGACCGGCGCAGGTGCGGCCCAAGGAGCCGAGTGGCAAGGAGTGAGCGGGGCCGGTGCCCCGCCGTCGGCGCCCGGCATCGGGGTGCCCGGGAGCACGTAGACTGGTGGGCTGTTGTCCGGTCGTACCCCCCTCTCGCATCTGGAGCGCCCCCGCCATGCAGGCAGAACCGAAGAAACCGCAGGCGGGGTCGCTCGTGGGGGAGGAGTACGAGGTCGAGGTCGGCCCCGTCGCCCATGGCGGGCACTGCATCGCGCGCACCGACGCGGGCCAGGTGCTCTTCGTCCGGCACACGCTGCCCGGTGAGCGGGTCGTCGCCCGGGTGACCGAGGGCGAGGAGGGCGCGCGTTTCCTGCGGGCCGACGCGGTCGAGGTGCTCACGGCGTCCAAGGACCGCGTCGAGGCGCCCTGCCCCTACGCCGGCCCCGGCCGGTGCGGCGGCTGCGACTGGCAGCACGCCAAGCCGGGGGCGCAGCGGCGGCTGAAGGGCGAGGTCGTCGCGGAGCAGTTGCAGCGGCTCGCCGGGCTCACGCCCGAGGAAGCGGGCTGGGACGGCACGGTGATGCCGGCCGAGGGCGACAAACTGCCGGCGGGGCAGGTGCCGCAGTGGCGGACGCGGGTGCAGTACGCCGTGGACGCCTCGGGGCGTGCGGGGCTGCGCCGGCACCGCTCGCACGAGGTGGAGCCGATCGACCACTGCATGATCGCCGCCGAGGGCGTCAGTGAGCTGGGCATCGAGAAGCGCGAGTGGCCCGGGATCGCGTCGGTCGAGGCGATCGCGGCGACCGGTTCGCAGGACCGGCAGGTGATCCTGACGCCTCGCCCCGGGGCGCGGCTGCCGATCGTCGAGCTGGACAGGCCGGTGTCGGTGATGCGGGTCGGGGAGAAGGACGGGGGAGTGCATCGCGTCCATGGCCGGCCCTTCGTCAGGGAGCGGGCGGACGACCGTACCTACCGGGTCGGTTCCGGCGGCTTCTGGCAGGTCCACCCGAAGGCGGCCGAGACGCTGGTGACGGCGGTCATGCAGGGCCTGCTGCCACGCAAGGGCGACATGGCGCTCGACCTGTACTGCGGCGTCGGCCTGTTCGCGGGCGCACTGGCCGACCGGGTCGGCGAGAAGGGCGCCGTCCTCGGCATCGAGTCCGGCAAGCGGGCGGTGGAGGACGCGCGGCACAACCTCGCCGGCTTCGACCGTGTGCGGATCGAGCAGGGCAAGGTCGAGTCGATCCTGCCGCGCACCGGCATCACGGAGGTCGACCTCATCGTCCTGGACCCGCCCCGGGCCGGGGCGGGCCGCAAGACGGTGGAGCACCTGGCGTCGCTCGGCGCCCGGCGGATCGCGTACGTGGCGTGCGATCCGGCGGCGCTGGCGCGGGACTTGGGGTACTTCCGGGATGGGGGGTATGGGGTGCGGATGTTGCGGGCGTTCGATTTGTTTCCGATGACGCATCACGTGGAGTGCGTGGCGATTCTGGAGCCGGCGAAGTAGGGCGGTTGACCTGCGGCTTTGCGGTGGTCGTCGGCTACTCGACCTGTTTCCGGCTATTCATCGGGTCGAGTGGGCGTTCTTCCACTGAGGGTGGTCTGACCTGCGATGTCATGCCGAGCTGGCATCCAGGCCGACTGTGGGGTGCCATGCCGCTCGAAATTCTTGACGCTCGAACGACGCTCGTCCTGAGCAGCCGTCACAGCTCGAGGAAGCCCCGAGTTCGTCCTGGTGCGAGTGCGGGGGTCAGTCCGGGAAGTCGAGACTCTCCTGGCCAGGTCCAGGGGTGCGCCAGGATTGACGCGGCGATTTCGGTTCCTTGGTTGCGTAGGCAGGTACGGGCAGGACGCCCTCGCCCCGTAGGTCGTCGGTGGTGATGAGTGGGCCGCTGCTCACGGCGTCCAGCAGCCGGGCCTGTCGGGGTTCGAGGGCTACGAGGAGCCCGAGCGCGTTGATGAGGTCGAGCAAGTCAACGGTCCATCGGGCAGGCCAGGTTGAGGGCAGGATGTCGTTCAATGGAGTCTGCCGTTCCACGTCTGGCTTGCGCTTGCGGAAGCTGAACCATTTGCGGATCACCTGTACCCCGCCGATCCGATACTCCCAGAGTTCCGGTGCCACGGGACGAATGCGGCCCGTGCCCACCGTGAGGGTTCGCGTGTCCGCGTCGTAGGAGATATGGTCCGGCAACTCGTGGTTCTCTCCGATCGCTGCGACGCATTCCGGCTGCTCCGCCTGGGGAAGCCTCGGGGTTGCTCCGGCCGTGCTGTCTCGCTGCTCGGAGGCGAAGCGCTGGCCATACGTGTGAATCCACACCGTGCGCCTGCCCACTTCCACGACCTCCGCCCACAGTGCCGGATCACGCGTCAGAGGGATGCGGGCGCCCCGGTGAGCCGGGTTCGCTGCGAAGTGACGAGGGTAGCCGCTGTGACCGGCGATCCCCGCGATATATGCGAAGAGGTCCTCGGCGGTCACCGCCCCTCCATGCGTCTTGGTGAGCAGTTGCAGCAGACCGGGAGTCACGTTCGGATCTGACCGGTGGGGGTGGCGGTAGAGGGGAGCTACGCGGCCACCCTCCGTGCCTTTGAAGTGGTGGACGTCGGGCAGGAGGGCAGTGAAGCTCACCGCAGGGCCCGGACGGACCGACTCGGTGTGCAGTTCGGAGAGGTAGATCTGACGTCGGTCGTCGTGAGCGAACCGCAGAGCCGGTCGCGGAAAGTCGATCACCCGCCGGTCCGCTATGGCGTACTGCCGGTCGAAGGTCATCCGGCCGTAGGGAACGATGACCGGCACCGTCTCCTTCTCCTCCGCTCGGGTGCCCGTCTGTCGCTGGCCGGGCAGCGGAGGTTCCGACTTGTCCGGACGGCGGTCTCGGGTGGATTTCATCAGAGCCGCCTTGGCGTCTTCCGGGCTCTGGACAAGTCTGCGCCAGCGCCTCCGCAGGACCTCTCGACTAGGAGAGACGGGCCAATTGCGGTTGTTCGTATTGCCAGTGCTCGTCCAGGGCAGCAGCGCGTTCACTGGTGGCATGGCCGCCCACTGGGAGTCGGACGTGCCGTGGAACGGTGCCGTACACTCTGTGGGGCAGAGCTGCCAGGAGGAGCCGTCGCGGTGGCCGTTGAGGCCGAGACCGTCTAGCCAGCCGAACTTCTCCCCGCGGGTACAGGCGGGGACGTCGAGTCGCCATACTCGCGCCGGTTTGATCGGGTTCGCGGATCCGTGGCGGACGAATACAGCGATGCAGATCTCTGTCTTCACATCCTGGAAAACACGAGTGCGGGCGTCGGAGTAGGGGCCCTCGGGAGAGAGGCCGACGATCCAACCCTCGTCGGCGGCCTCACGCAGGTAGTGGCGCATGCCGGCTGCGCCCTCGCTGTCCAGGTAACCGGAGTTGGTGATGAGGGCGACGACCCCGCTGGGGGCCTTCGGTGCTCCCGTGGCTGTCACCTGGTCGAAGACCTTCCAGGTGGACCACGCCCAGAAGTAGACGTAGAGGTTGTCGAGGGCGTACCCGACGCGTCCGTTGTCCTCGGGGTGGAAGCGGGCGAGGATCGGGCCCTGGCCGTTCGGGTTGCCCTCGGTGACCCAGCGTCCGACGCCCGACTGCCTCGCACCCCGGAGGTAGGGCGGATTGCCGATGACCACCATGACCTTTTCATCCGCCTTGATCCTGTTCGCCATGCGGCGATGGCGGGCGATTGCCTCGTACATGAAGCCCAAGTGGTGTTCGACGGCGGGATCGTCGAGTGTGTCAGCCACCAGGAGCCTCGGTGGGCGGCGCGTGACATCCGCGTCGTGGGACTGGAAGGCGTGGTGCACGCGGAGTTCGGCGACCGCGTACGGCCCGGTCTGCTTCTCCAGCCCGACCAGCCGACCCGAGAGTTCCCGGAGAAGCCCGGACTTGAGCGTCTTGCCGTACTTCAGCGACAGGGACTTGGCGACGTGGTCGATGATGTTGATGAGGAAGGTCCCGGTGCCCATGGCCGGGTCGACCACGGTGACGTCCTCGCTTCCGTACCCATCCGCCTGGCCGAGCCGGTCACGCAGTATCTCGTCGGTGAACCCGACCATGAAGCGGACGACCTCGCCGGGTGTGTAGTACGTCCCCGTCCGCCGTCGCAGTTCCGGGTCGTAGGCGCTGAGAAAGCCCTCGTACAGGTGGAGGTAGGCGTCTCCGGACTCGTCCTTGAACATCTCGGGGTCGACGGCCGATATGACGTCGATCAGAGGGTCGGTGATCCCTCGCAGATCGTTGAGGGCGTCGTCTGTCAGCACCGCCAGCGCCCTGCCCATCAGGGAGTGTCGTTTACCCAATCGAATCGCGACGTCGGGGAGGGAGAGCCGGTCGAGATCGATGCGCTCAAGACGCGCCAGCAGCATGGCGAAGGTCAGTGTCTGGCTGTACTGGTCTGCGAACTCCTCCGGACGGGCATCGGGAAAGAGCAGGTCCTTCCAGTTGCCGGCCAGGATCGAGAACGCCGCGTTGGCCTCCCCGTGCTCCTCGCGGGTGAGACGTTGGGTGACCTCGTCGCGCAGCAGGCCGCAGATTCCCGCGATACGTCTGACCAGTTCGTCAATGCTGCCGTGGACGATGGGTGCCGGCAGGAAGAAGTGCGTGAGGGCACGCTCGAACCCGGTGTCCGGGGCGATGAGTTGTCGGTTACCGGTTTCCAGGTCTCCGACCAGCATTCCGGTCGGGCCGACCTGCACACCGAAACGGTAGACAGCCCACTGGTATCCGTCGGTGTACAGCACATTGTGGAGTGCCTTGATCTTCTCCCACTGCTTCCGGTCGTGGGACCTCACGGACCATCTCTCCGGATCGGCGCCCGAGCCCGGCTGCTTCAGCTCGACGTGCCCTATGGTCCTGCCGCCGCAGGCGATGGCGAAGTCGGGCCGGATCCCGAGTTCCTGGACACGACTCTGACCGTGAGCAATGAGCTTGAGGCGTTGCCGCGAGGCGATGCCGCGCAGCAGTTGCTCCACCGGCGCCGTGAGGGCGTCCTCCTTACTGCTTACCGCCCCTGCGGGACCTTGCAGCTTGGCCCTGACCTCCTCGCCGAACCGGGCGACGAGGTCCGCTACCGATCTGGTGGTGCTCTTCCCCGCCTGGATGTCCCCTCTTGCCATCGGCCCCCCAAGGTTGCACCTCTGCCGACGATCAGACTCATACAGAATGCCCATGACATACCAACCAGCAAACACAGCTAGTTGTAGGCTGATTGGCGGAATATGCCGAAAAGCCTGTGTATGGAGGGGCGTTGGAGCGCGAGCCGGGAGTGTGTCCCGTGCGGTGCCTCGCGGGCTGCTCCCTTGAGTACGGCCGCGTGACTCTCCTCGCGGATCCTCTCGTACCGCCCCGTGGCGAGCTGGCTAAGCACCCGCACTTCAAGTTCCCGGTCACCGAGCACCGCCCCCAGCAGGTTAGGGCGCTTGAGCGGAGGGTCCTGCACCGGCGCGATCCATCCGTCGGGGATCTCACGGCCCATGACGATCCACCAGCCGTTGTCCGCGGGCGGAGGCGGTACCCGCGGCGGCCTGCCTCTCCCGCGTCGCGGATTCGGCCCGGCGAGGTGCAGTCCGCGGGACCTTCAGTGGTCATCGCCACAGGGATTTGGCGCAAGTGCGACCGTCGGCAACGGCAATTCGCCTTCCTCAGTGTCCGGCCTCGCTTCGGTAACTCGGCGCGGACCGGAAGGACCCGGAATCGTCGCCGGCGTCAACCTCGACATCCCGACGTGCCGGGGCCCCCACCGCGAGCCCGCCCTGGGTCCGTACCCGCTCCGCGAGGGCGTCGACGAGCGCGAGCTGCCCGCCCGCGTGCTCGTCCGGGACAAGGACCACCCCTGCCGCGGCGCCAGGCGGGCCGGCGAGCTTGTTCATCCGGGTGATCTCGACCACCCGCGTCTCCCGCTCCGGGAGCGCCGCGTCCGGTCGGCCGGACACGTTCACGAACCCGCAACCCCCCTCACGTATCGTCCCCCGGTGTCGGGCGGTCCACCGACCGCCACCGGAGGAGTGACATGAGCAAGCCGTCGAGCACCGCCCCGATGCCGGACGAACTGAACCGCCGGCTGGGGGTGCCGGACGCCGTGGTCATCGGGCTGGGATCGATGATCGGCGCCGGAATCTTCGCCGCGCTCGCCCCCGCCGCCGGGGCCGCGGGCTCCGGGCTGCTGCTCGGTCTCGCCCTGGCCGCGGTGGTCGCCTACTGCAACGCCACCTCCTCGGCGCGGCTCGCCGCCCGCTACCCCGCCTCGGGCGGCACCTATGTCTACGGCCGCGAGCGGCTCGGCGACTTCTGGGGGTATCTGGCCGGCTGGGCCTTCGTGGTGGGCAAGACGGCCTCCTGCGCGGCGATGGCTCTCACGGCCGGCGCGTACGTCTGGCCCGGGCACGCGCACGCTGTGGCGGTCGCGGCGGTCGTGGCGCTCACCGCCGTGAACTACGCCGGCGTGCAGAAGTCCGTCTGGCTGACCCGCGTGATCGTCGCCGTGGTGCTGGGGGTGCTGGCCGCGGTCGTGGTGGCCGCCCTCACCTCGGAGCAGGCGGACGCGGCCCGGCTGCGGCTCGGGGACGACGCGACCGTCGGCGGTGTGCTCCAGGCGGCGGGCCTGCTGTTCTTCGCCTTCGCCGGGTACGCCAGGATCGCCACCCTGGGCGAGGAGGTCCGGGACCCGCGGCGCACCATCCCGCGGGCCGTCCCCCTCGCCCTCGGCATCACCCTGGCCGCCTACGCCGCGGTCGCCGTCGCCGTCCTGACCGTACTCGGTTCGGCCGGCCTCGCGGAGGCGGCCGCCCCGCTGTCGGACGCCGCCCGCGCCGCCGGGGCCGGCTGGCTGGTGCCGGTCGTGCGGACCGGTGCCGCGGTGGCCGCGCTCGGCTCGCTGCTGGCGCTCATCCTCGGCGTCTCGCGCACCACTCTCGCGATGGCCCGCGACCGGCATCTGCCGCATGCCCTGGCCGCGGTCCACCCCAGGTACAAGGTGCCGCACCGTGCCGAACTCGTCGTCGGGGCCGTGGTGGCCGTGGTGGCGGCGACGGCGGACGTTCGCGGTGCGATCGGGTTCTCGTCGTTCGGTGTGCTCGCGTACTACGCCGTCGCCAACGCCTCCGCCTGGACCCTGGCCCCGGACGAGGGCCGCCCCCACCCCGCGATCCCGGTGGCCGGGCTCGCCGGTTGTCTCGTGCTGGCGTTCGCCCTGCCGCTCTCCTCGGTGATCTCCGGAGCGGCGGTTCTCGCCGTGGGCGCGGTGGCGTACGCGGTGCGCGGGGCGGTCGGACCGCGCACCACCTGAGCGTTCTCCGGGCCGCGCCGCAGGGCCCGGGACCCTCGCCCCTGCCTCGTCACATCGGGTGTTCATCCGAGACCTTGACCACAATTGCGCAGGTCGTCGCCACTCGGGGTACCCGATACGAAGCGGCAGCTCAACCAACAGTTGCCGTTTGACAACTATGCCGCGAGGCAACAAAGTAACCGTGTCGTGACGGGGCACGGGGAAGGGTCAGCAATGTGTTCCGGTGAACGGAGGCCGTCCGGTGCACGTCGCCGGAGCGGCGGTGCGGGGAGGCCGCCGGTGGGGAGGCAGGCTCAGGCGGTCCGGCCGCCGGAGACGTCGGCGTCGTCGTGTATCCGCGCCGAGGCCGCGTCGCAGAAGGCCTCCAGCCCCTGCACCAGCGCGATCCGGCCGGCGGTGGGCATCTGGTCCAGTACCGCCTGCAGCGCCCGCTCCCTGCGCACGCGCAGATCGGACAGGAAGGCATGTCCACGGCCGCTGAGATACAGCCGTACCTCACGCCGGTCGGCCGGGCTCACCACGCGCTCGACGAATCCGGCCGCCTGGAGCCGGTCGCACAGGCGGCTGGTGGACGGCGGCGTCGAGGCCAGGGAGTCGGCGAGCGTGCGCAGGTTGATGCCCTCGTGGTGTTCGAGGACGAGCATCACGCGCAGCTGGGAGGCGGACGCGGGCGCGGTGGACGCCCGGCCCCACAGGACCTCCAGCAACTCCGCGGCCGTGGCGGTCACACGCGCGGCGACCTCGTCCGGCTCGGGGCGTGGGCGGAAGGCAGTCACTGTCACACTCTCGCAGGCACTGGGATGACCGTCAGCGTACTAGGCACGCGAGCCGGCCGACGATGCCCCGGGTGGCCGGTGCGGGCGGTTCGGGCGGCTCCACCGCCCGCGTGTGGTCCGCGGGCGCCCGGCGAAGGATTGGTGTGTGGGACATCGTGAACAGATTCGTGGCCGCTGAGCGCGCGTTGCGCACGGCGGCGCCCCATGAGTTGCTCGACGCCGTCCGCCGCGTTCTGGTCGAGCGGTACGCGGCGGAGTCCGTCGAGCTCTACATGGCCGACTACGGCCTGACCGTGCTGCAGCCGGTGTCCGTGCTGCCGCACACCCTGGAGCCGGTCCCGGTCCACAACAGCCCGGCGGGCCGGGCCTTCGGCGCCCAGGAGCCCTTCGTCGAGGACGTACGGGACGGCGTGGTCCGCGCGCACCTGCCGGTCACCGTGCGTGGCGACCGGCTCGGCGTGCTGTCGGTGACGCTGCCCGGCGGGGACCATGTGAAGGAGACCCTGGGCGAGCTGGCGGAGATCGCCGAGGTGCTCGGGCACGAGGTGGTCGTGGCCGAGCGGGACACCGACGTCTATCTTCAGGCCCGCCGCAGGGACCGGCTCACGCTCGCCGCCGAGATGCAGTGGCATCTGCTGCCCGGCCGCTCCTGCGCCCGGCCCGAGTACGAGCTGGGCGCCCAACTGGAGCCCGCCTACGCCATCTTCGGGGACAACTTCGACTGGTCCGGCACGGCCGACCGGCTGACGCTGTACGTCACCAACGGCATGGGCGAGGGTATAGAGGCCTCCCTGCTGACGAACCTGGCGATCAACGCGCTGCGCAACGCGCGGCGGGCCGGCATCCCCATCGCCGACCAGGCCGCCCTGGCCGACCAGGCGGTCTACGCCCACTACCGGGGCCGCAGCTATCTGTCGGTGCTGATGCTCGACTTCGAACTGGCCACCGGCCGCGTCCGGGTGGTGGACGCCGGCTCGCCGCGGCTGCTGCGGCTGCGCGGCGGGGCGGTCGAACGGGTCACCTTCGAGGCCCAGCTTCCGCTGGGCATGTTCGAGGAGACCGACTACGTGGCGCAGGAGTTCCGGGCGGAGCGCGGCGACCGGCTGGTGTTCGTCAGCGACGGCGTCTACGACGTGGCGTCCCCGGGCGGGGAGGTCTACGGGGACGCCGCGCTGGCACGTGCCATCCTGGCCACCCGCCTGCTGCCCGCGGCCGAGGTGCCGCGCGCCGTCCTCCGTGAGCTGACCGGCCACCGCGGCCGGCCGGCTCCGGACGACGACGCCCTCGTGGTGTGTCTGGACTGGCGGGGGCGATGATCCGGACGTGGGAAGCCCCCGCCCGGGGAAGGTGATCGCTTGTTGTTCGAGCCGCACGCCCGGGGCTAATGTTTGTCATACGGCAATAAATGGTTGAAGCTGAGCCGCTCGCCACGCCGCAGGAGCTTATGGAGAAGGAGACGATTCAGGTGCAGGAGCACGACGCGGCGGACGAGCCGGCGGCCCGGCAGGTGTCCGCCTTCCTCGACCGTTCCCGGGAGCAGATCGCCCAGCGCTGGGCCGACGCGGCCCTGTTCCGCACGGTCTTCACCGTTTCCCGGGACGAGGCCGTGGAGGCCGGAAAGGCCGTGGTCGACGCCCTGGCCGAGGTCGCCGGTTCGGGACGGCTGGAGGACATCGCGGCGCCCGGCTTCGAGGGCGTGCGCGACCAGTTGGGGCGGATGGCCTCCTCGCGGGCCCGTACCGGACTGAACCCGGCGCAGATCGCCGACGAGGTCGCCGCGCTGCGCGAACCGGCCGTGGCACTGCTGCGCGACGGCTACGCCGACCCGGCCGATGCGCAGGCGGGTGATGCCGTGGTGGCGCTGACCGTGCTGATGGGTACGCTGCGGCTCGTGGTGATGGAGCGGGCGCTCAGCGCGGGTGAGGAGCTGATCGAACGCCAGCGGCAGCAGTTGCTGGAAGTGGCCACGCCGGTGGTCAAGCTGTGGGAGGGGACCGTCGCCGTACCGCTGATCGGCACCCTGGACAGCGCGCGCAGCCAGGTCGTGATGGAGAACCTGCTGGACGCGATCGTCGCCCAGCGCGCCCGGTTCGCCATCCTCGACATCACCGGTGTGCCCACCGTCGACTCGCTGGTCGCCCAGCACCTGATGAAGACGGTGGCCGCGGCCCGGCTGATGGGCGCCGAGTGCATCGTCTCCGGCATCCGGCCGGCGATCGCGCAGACGATCGTGCACCTCGGCATCGACCTCGGCTCCGTGCTCACCCGGGCCACCCTCGCCGACGCGCTGGCCTACGCCATCACCCGGCAGGGCGCCGAGGGCTCCTCGCGTGCGGCGGCGGGAGCGAGCCCGCAGTGAGTGCGTCCGCCGACCCCGCGGCCCCGGTGCCCGTGCTGGCACTGGGCGACGTGCTGCTCGTCTCCCTCCAGGGCGAGTTGCACGACGGTATGGCCGAACAGCTCCAGCAGGACATCACCCTGCGCGTCGCGGGCAGCGGAGTCACCGGCGTGGTCATCGACATCTCCGGCGTGGACATGGTGGATTCCTTCCTCGGCCGCGTCCTGGCCGAGATCGCATCCAGCGCCCGCCTGCTGGCCGCCCGTACGGTGCTGGCCGGCATGCGGCCCGCAGTGGCGATCACGCTGGTCGAACTGGGGCTCACCCTGCCCGGTCTGCGCACCGCGCTGGACACCGAACGCGCGCTGGAACTCCTCGGCCACCCGGCGGGCGGGGGGCGCACATGACGCCGACCTCCCGCCCGGCAGCCACGACCAGCCTGCCGATCGGATCGGACGCCGATCTGGCCTGGGTACGGCAGCAGGTGCGACAGGTCGGGTCGGAACTCGGGTTCGGACTGGTGCAGTTGACCAAGCTGGTCACCGCGGCGAGCGAACTCGCCCGGAACACCCTCGTCCACGGCGGCGGAGGGCATGTGGAGATCACTCCGTTGGACAACGGGCACGACCGTGGGCTGCGGCTGTCGTTCGTCGACGCCGGTCCCGGCATCCGTGACGTGGAGAGGGCCATGACCGACGGCTACACCACCGGTGGCGGCCTGGGCCTCGGCCTCAGCGGGGCCAAGCGCCTCGTCCACGAACTGGCCATCGACACCGCACCCGGCCGCGGCACCACCGTCACCGTCGTCGCCTGGAACTCCGTACTCCCCACGGCCCGTCCGGACAGCGCATGAGCAGGGTGTGGGACATCCCCGTGCACGACTCCACCCGGGTCCGGGACGTCCGCGTCGCCGCCGAGGCGGCCGGGGCCCGGGCCGGGCTCGACCCGCACCGCATCGCGGTGGCCTCCCTCGTGGCCACCGAACTCGCCACGAACCTCGTCAAGCACGCGGACGGCGGCCGTATCGTGATCGATCTCGTCGAACGCCCCGCACCGGACGGCCCCGTGCCCTCGGTGCAGCTCGTCTCCCTCGACCACGGGCCCGGCATCACCGACGTCGAGGCGGCCCTGCGCGACGGCCACACCACCGCCGCCACCTCCCTCGGCGCGGGCCTCGGCACCTGCCTGCGGATATCGAGCGACTTCGACCTGTACAGCGTCCGCGGCCGGGGCACCGTGGCGGTCGCCCGTATCGACAGGACGCCCGCGGCCCGGCACGCCGTGCCCCCGCCAGGCCCCCGCGTGGGCGGCATCAACATCCCCCTCGCGCAGGCCGAGCACTCCGGCGACGCCTGGAGCTGGGTGCGCACCCCGACGGCGCTGACGCTGATGCTCGCCGACGGGCTCGGCCACGGCCCCAAGGCCGCCCAGGCCTCCGGTGCCGCGGTCGAGGAGCTGCACCGCTGCGGACATCTGCCGCCGGTGGAGATTCTGCGGCTCCTCAACACCGCGCTGCGGCCCACCCGGGGCGCGGCCATCGCCATAGCGCAACTGGACACGGCCAGCGAACAGCTCCGCTTCGCCGGCATCGGCAACATCGGCGCCCGCCTGCACACCGGCGGCGACTGGCGGGCGCTCGTCTCCCGCCCCGGCATCGTCGGCTCGCACTTCCCGGCCACCGTCCCCCAGCAGCAACTGGCGTGGGGGGCGGACAGCCTGCTCGTCCTGCACAGCGACGGACTGCCGAGCCGCTGGAGCCCGCCCGGCGACCCCGGCCTGCCGCACCACGACCCCGCTGTGGTGGCCGGTGCCATCCTGCGCGATGCCAGCAGCGCCGCCCGCCCCGTACGCGACGACACCAGTGTGGCCGTACTGGCCCCCGACAGCCGGACCCGCGCCCATGACCGCCGCCGCTGACACCTGGACCATCGCCTCGGCCGCCGACGCCGCCCGGGCCCGCAGCGCCGTCGCCCGGCTCACCGAGCACGCCCCGGCCCTGGACCGGGCACGCTTCCTGACCGACCTCACCGCGCAACTGCGCCGCTGCCTCGCTGAGGGCGGCGCGGAACTGGTCCTCAGCACCCGGCACACCGACCGGCTCCAGATCGACGTGCACCCCGCCGGCCGCCCCGCGCGGCGGTTCACCCTCAGCTGCCCCCAGGGGCCGGCCGGGAAAGGCGCCGACGGCACCGACCTCGCCGACGCCCTGCTCACCGCGGACGAGGACACGGGCGAACTGGTCGAGCAACTGGACGGCGTACGCCAGGAACTGGACGGCCTCCGGGAGAAGCTCGACGGACTGCGCCGGCAACAGGGCGCCCTCCAGGAGAAACTGGACGAGAAGGAGGCCCTGGTCCGCTTCCACCGCGAGGAACTGCACGAGACCAACCAGGGCGTGCTGGCCCTGCACGCCGAACTGGACGCCGCTGCCCTCGCCCAGCGGGAACTCCTCGACGCCGAACGGGCCGCGCGCGCCGAGGCCGAGAGCGCGCGCCGGCTGCTGACGTTCCTGGCCGACGCCAGCGCCGTCGTGACCGCCTCGCTCGATCACGACGCCATCCTGCACCGCCTGCCCGGGCTGCTCGTCCCCGAGTACGCCCGCGACGTCGACGTGTGGCTCTTCGACGACGAGCAGGGGCCCCGCAGCGGCGGCCGCCCCGCCGCCGCCGTGACCGCCGCCCGCACCGGCCGCCCCCAGCACGCCGCGGGCCACACCGGCGGCCTGCCCGGCGTCGACGACCTGCCCGCCTCCGTACTGGCCCCGGACCGGCCGCTGCTGTGCATCCCGCTCACCGCGCACCGCATGCTGGGCGTGCTGACGCTGACCGCGCCCGGGCCCCGCTTCGACCCGGACACCTCCGTCATGCTGGTCGAACTCGCCCGCCGGATCGGCATCGCCCTGGACCACGCCCGCCGCTACGAGCAGCACCGCGACATCGCCGAGGCCCTGCAACGCGCCCAGCTCACCGAGCTGCCCGACGTCGAGGGCGTCACCCTGGCCGCCCGCTACCTGCCCGCCACCCGCGGACTCAACATCGGCGGCGACTGGTACGACGCCTTCCCGCAGCCCGACGGCAGCCTGCTCGCGGTGATAGGGGACGTCACGGGGCACGGACTGCGGGCGGCCGTGATGATGGGCCAGTTGCGCACCGCGCTGCGCGCGTACGCCGTGGAGGGCGACGGGCCCGCCCGGATCCTCACGCGCCTGCACCACATGCTCCGCCACCAGGAGCCCGACCTGTACGCCACCGCGGTCGTCGCACGCTTCCGGCCCGGCGACCCGGCCCTCGTGTGGGCCTCCGCCGGGCATCCGCCCCTCGTGGTGCGCGAACCGGACGGGGCGGTGCGGGTCCTGGACGCCAAGCCCGGCATCATGCTGGGCGTTCCCATCCCGTACGAGTACCAGGAGCACGCCGTCGACCTGCCCCGCGGCTCGACGCTCGCCCTGTACACCGACGGCCTGGTCGAGCGGCGGGCCCTCGGAATCGACCCCGGCATCGACCGGCTCCGCGCGACGCTGGCCGCGTTCAGCGGGACCGAGCTGGAGCGCGACCTGGACGCCTCCGCCGAATCCCTGCTCAAGCCGATGCTGCACGATTCCGAACGCGACGACGACGTCTGCATGCTGCTGTGCCACACCACCAGCACGCCGTCCCCGGTGCCGGTGCCGTCACCCAGGTCGAACCGAGGAGCCGTCCGGACGGACGCGGCGGACCGGCCCCTGCCGCGCTGAGGCCGCGACTCCGCGACCGACGTCATGTGCCGGACGTCGCGTCACCGGGCAGCGGTGCCCGCCCCGTCCGGGTGCCCAGGAAGGCCCGCAGCCCCCGGCTGAGCGCGTCCCGCTCGCCCGGCTCCATCCCCGCCAGCGCCGCCCCCAGCGCCTGTGCCCGCCGCTCGGCCACATCGCCGAGCACATGCCGCCCGTGGGCCGTCAGACTCAGCCGCACCTCTCGCCGCTTGTGCGGATGCAGGCCCCGCTCCAGCAGCCCCGCGGCCTCCAGCCGGTCGCACAGCCGGCTGGCCGTCGGCAGTCCTGTGTCCAACCGCTCCGCCAGCCCCGTCAGATTCAGCCCCGGCGACACCTCCAGCGCCCGCAACGCCCGGAGCTGGTGCGGCGACAACCGCAGCACCGCCCCCTGCGCCGCCAGCGACCACAGGTCCGTCAGGCTCTCGACGGCGTCGGCGATCTCCGGCGCGACGGCCCGCGGACCGTCGCCCGAACCCTTCGCCTGATCGTCGCCGGGGCCGCCGAGGTGGGTCACGAGAACATCACTTTCAGTAAACTCCGGGCAGGTGAAAATCACCCTCTCAGACGCTGTACCCGAAGGGCGCGAGGACATACAGCCCGGTGCCGGTGCATTCCGATCGTCGTTGCCGGAGCGAAGGCGGGCAGGGGAGTTGCTCCGTTTACGCGCTTTGTTCTGTTCGCGCGGATTGCCCAACCCATGCGGAAAGCGGACCTGGTGCGACCGGCCCGGCGGCCGGGGCACGCACACCCGGCCGCCGCGGGCGTCGACCGCGGGACCGTCAGACCTGGTACCGGTCGGCCGTGACGAGGCGGACGTGCACGGTCACAGTGCCGCCGGCCCACAACTTCTCCCGGCAGCCGCGCAGTTCTTCGTAGAACTCCATCGCCTGGCGGGCGTCGCCTTCGAAGACGAGACCGGGGTCGAGTCGCGAAGCCATGAGAGCCTCCCGAAGGGAGCGGACGGTCATTGCCGCGCACCCTGGCCGGGGCCACCGCCAACCGCCCTTCGCACACGATCGCCCCCGCTTCGTCGTCGCCGACCGTGTCGCTGTTCGGCCGAACGGGTGACATGGCGTAAGAATTGGCTGGTGCAGGCGATGAGTGCGACGCAGATCGGGGGAGCCGGTGAACAGCCACGACGTCACCGATGAACAGTGGGAAGGGCTCGCCCAGGTCGTGCCGTTGCGGGGCCGCGACGCCTGGCCGTCCTCGGTGGACCACCGCGCGCTGCCGGAGGCGCCGACGGAGGCCCGCCGTCGTTTCGTCGTCCTGCGCGTCAACGTCTTCGGGGACGCGCGTGAGGTCGCCGAGACCCTGATGGCCGGCATCCCGGTCCTCCTCGACCTCACCGGAGCGGAGACGGACGTCGCCAAGCGCGTCCTGGACTTCAGCACCGGCGTCGTCTTCGGCCTGTCCAGCGGCATGCACCGCGTCGACCGCAACGTGTTCCTGCTGACCCCGCCCGGGACCGAGGTCCAGGGCCTGATGGAGGGTGCGGGGGGCCCGGGAGTGTGAAGGCGGCCCAGGGGATGCGGGAGCGCGCGGGGTGCGCGCCGGCACAGGCCGTCGTCGCTCGATCGTAGGAAGGTCCGGCAGGCGGAACGGTTCGGCCGTCCCGCGGTCTCCTACGGTCCGGACATGACCCCACCCCTCACCACCGCCACGCCCCGCACGACCCCCCACCCGCCGGCCCCGGGATGTCCGGAGCGGCCGTGCGTCACGGAACTGCGGCTGTCCGCCTTCGCCGGGCACCGCGGCACCGCGTTCCCGCTCGGGCCGTGCACGCTGCTCGCCGGGCCGAGCGGTTCCGGCAAGACGACCGCCCTGCGGGCGTACGAGGCGCTGGCCGGGCTCGGCGGCGGAGCGCGGCTCGACGAGGTGTTCCCCGACCCGGCCGCCTGCGTGCCGGAGCGGGCGCGGCCGGACGCCCAGCGGCGGCGCGGCTTCCGGATCGGCTGCACCGCGGACGGCCCCGAGGGCCCGGTACGGCTCGACCTCGCCGTGCAGGCCGAGCCGGAACTCCGCGTCGTCGGCGAGCGGTTGACGTCCGGACGCCGCGTGCTGCTGGAGACCGCGCTGCGCGATCCGGGGCGGCGTGCCGTGCAGGCCGCATGGCACAACGGGGGATCGGTGCCGGTGACGCGGGCGCCGCTCCCCGACGACCGGCTCGGCACCGCGCTGCTGCCGTTACGGGTGGCGGGCAAGACCGAAGGGCAGCGGCAGGTGCTCGCCGCCGCCGAACAGATGGTGGTGGCGCTGCGGTCGGTGTTCGCCTGCGATCCGCTGCCCGGGCGGATGCGCACCCCCGCGCCGGCCGGCTCGGGGCACCTGCTCACCGGCTGCGACAACCTCGCCGGAGTGCTGTGGCGCACCCGCGAGGAGTGCGCACGGCGGCACGGGCTGTTCGTCGCGGCGGTACGGGCCGGCTGCGCAGGGACGGTCACGGACGTGCTCGCCGAGGCGGCGGCCGACGGCACGGTCCGGGGGAGCCTCGACCGCGGCGACGGCTACCGGACCGGGTTCGGGCGGCTGGGGGACGGGGAGCTGCGGTACCTCGCGCTCGCCCTGGTGCTGCTCACCGGTCCCGGCGTCCTGGAGGTCGACCCGGCGGGAGAGGTGCCGGCCGCGCTGCAGACGCTGACCGTGCTCGCCGACGGCTTCGACCGCGCGCTGGACGTGCCGCAGCGCACCGAACTGCTGCGGCTGGCGGCCCGGATGGGGGAGCGCGGGCACATCCGCTGGGTCGGCGCGGTGAGCGACGCCTCGTGGGCGGCGGGGGAGGAGGGGATCACGGTGGTACACCTGGAGCCGTGACAGCACAGCCGGAACATCCCGGGCCGCCGGATCTCGCCACCCTTCAGCGCCGGCTCGCCGCGTTCGCCGCCGCGCGCAACTGGCAGCCGTACCACACGCCCAAGAACCTGGTCGCCGCGCTGAGCGTCGAGGCCTCCGAACTCGTCGAGATCTTCCAGTGGTTGACGCCCGAGGAGTCGGCCGGCGTCATGGCCGAGCCGGGCACCGCGCACCGCGTGAGGGACGAGGTCGCCGACGTACTGGCGTATCTGCTCCAGTTGTGCGAGGTGCTCGGCATCGATCCGCTGGCCGCGCTCGCCGCGAAGATCGACCGCAACGAGGAGAGGTTCCCGGCGCCTCAGGAACCGTGACACCCCTGCCGGCCGGTGAAGGAAGAACTCCACTTTCACTCTGCGTGAGTGAAATCCGAACTGAATCCGAATTGTTGTCCACAGATTTCGGTCTTCCACTGGCTTTTCGTCTCAGGCGAC
This sequence comes from Streptomyces sp. NPDC047706, assembly GCF_043204795.1. Lineage (NCBI taxonomy): Bacteria > Bacillati > Actinomycetota > Actinomycetes > Kitasatosporales > Streptomycetaceae > Streptomyces > Streptomyces sp. NPDC047706. The sequence continues at coordinate 24,132 of NZ_JBIDCW010000008.1, forward strand.
CTCACTCTGGGTAGTGAACCAGGGAGTTGAGTCAGACGTGCGGAGAGAGCGCGTCGGGACAGACGGGGGCAGCGCATGGACGCGGTGCGACTCATCCTGACGAGCAGGCGTGCCCTGGCAGGAGGCGGTGGGGTTTCCGAGATCATGACGGAGGTGTGGCAGGCGCAGGCCCTCGCCCAGGCGATCGGCAGCCGCCTCGCGGTCTCCGGGCCGCCCGAACTGCGCGGTGAGGCACTGGGGTTGACCGAGCTGGCGGGCCGCGGCTGCGGTGTGCTGGACACCCCGGAGCTGGCCCTCGGTGAGCTGCGCGCGGCCCAGCTCACCGAACTGGGCGACGCCCGCCAGGCCCTGCTCCACCTGGGCGGCCTGCTCGGCGAGGTGGGCATCGCGCTGGTCGGCATCACCTGCGCCGCCCCGGACGAGGGGACGTACTGGCAGTGCATGGAAGCCATCGACGCGGCGGACGAGTCGAGAGACCGCGTCCGGGAGATGCTCCGCAAACTGACCGACCGCGAACAGGCCGTACCGGCGCGGGAGGCCGGCTAGCGTGCAGCGGCGGCGGTGAGCCCGGCAAGGCGCCGGACGCGCGCGAGGGGCCTGCCGCCCCCCTGCCAGGGCCTACGGGGCGGCGCTGCCGGCCTCTGTGCCCGCGGTCCACGACACCGCGCTGACCGCGTGCTGTGGCCGCGGTCCACGACACGGCGCTGATCCACCGACCTGGCAGGGGCAGGACCCCGACACGCCCGGCCGGCGTCCCATGCCCTCAGACCACCCCCGCTCCCTCGGGCGGCTCAACCCCCCGCTCCTCCACCGCCGGGCGGGCCGATCTGTGCGGGCCCGCTGCCTGCAGGTCCGCGTCCAGGGCCGACAGGTCCGCGTTCAGCGCCGCCATCAGCTCCTCCATCTGCTGCAGCAGCCCCTTCGGCCGGGCCTCGCCCCCGCCCTGCTGCGGCACGGTCTCCTCGGACATGACGGCCTCCTCGGCCCTGGGCCCCCCGGGAGGGCCGATGCGGGTGTCGCCCGGCGTCGACCGGCCGGCGCGGGCGCCGGGCGGGCCGGCTCCGCCCGAGCCAACGATCACCACCGAGGCGGGTCACTGGCACGGGCGCGCACCCGCGCGCGGCGTTGACGTATTTCACCCTCGGCGGGGAAGCGGTCACGCCGTGCGCGACGGGCGCACGCACCGACGCGGTGCCCGTCCGCCCGCGCGAACAGGCAGGATGGAGGCATGGATCTTCGAATTTTCACCGAGCCCCAGCAGGGGGCGGCCTACGACACCCTGCTCACCGTCGCGAAGGCCACCGAGGACCTGGGCTTCGACGCCTTCTTCCGTTCCGACCACTATCTGAGGATGGGCTCCGGAGACGGCCTGCCCGGCCCCACCGACGCCTGGATCACCCTCGCCGGACTGGCCCGCGAGACCAAGCGGATCCGGCTCGGCACCCTGATGACCGCCGGTACCTTCCGGCTGCCCGGCGTGCTCGCCATCCAGGTCGCGCAGGTCGACCAGATGTCCGGCGGCCGGGTCGAACTCGGCCTGGGTGCGGGCTGGTTCGAGGACGAGCACACGGCGTACGGCATCCCCTTCCCGAAGGAGAAGTTCGGCCGCCTGGAGGAGCAGCTGGAGATCGTCACCGGGCTGTGGGCCACGGAGCCCGGCCGCACCTTCGACTTCCACGGCACCTACTACGACCTCAAGGACTCGCCCGCGCTGCCCAAGCCCACCCAGCCGAAGATCCCCGTCCTCGTCGGCGGCCACGGCGCGACGCGGACGCCCAGGCTGGCCGCGAAGTACGCCGACGAGTTCAACATGCCGTTCGCCTCCGTCGAGGACAGCGAGCGCCAGTTCGGCCGGGTCCGCGCCGCCGCCGAGGACGCCGGCCGGGGAGGCGACGACCTCGTCTACTCCAACGCCCTCGTCGTCTGCGTCGGCAGCAGCGACCAGGAGGTCGCCCGCCGCGCCGCCGCGATCGGCCGCGAGGTGGACGAGCTGAAGGCCAACGGACTGGCCGGTTCCCCGGCCGAGGTCGTCGACAAGATCGGCCGCTACGCCGCGATCGGCTCCCGCCGCATCTACCTCCAGGTCCTCGACCTCGGCGACCTGGACCACCTGGAGCTGATCTCCGCCCAGGTGCAGGCGCAGCTGCCGTAGGGGCGCGGAGCCGGCCGCCCCGCCGTCGCGCGCGTCACCCGGTCGGCCCCTGTCCGCGTGCCCTCGTCTCGGACGCGTGGCCGCGCCGACCGCGGGAAGGCGCCGGACAGGGCGAGGAACGCGACGGCGGGGTTGACGTAGCCGGGGACACCGGCCGGGTGGCTCGCGCCCGTCCCCGTGTGGCAGACCAGCCAAGGGCCGAACACATGCGGCGCCCCCCACGTGTACAGACGGGGAGATGCAGGTGCCGCATCCGCCGAGTCGATCGGCGCCGGTCGCGCAGAGCTGCGACGGAGGCCACTCCTCCGGTCACAGGCCGGTCACAGCCGCACCCCGGCCGGGCGGAAAAAATCCCCGGTGGCCCGGCCCTGTTGCCGATACGTTGGCTGGGACCCGCGGGCAGACATACCCGCACTTCAGACCCTTTCGAGGCAACCACCGTGTTCCTGACGATCAGTACCACCGGCACCCCTGAACGCCCCGCGACCGACCTCGGGTTCCTGCTGCACAAGCATCCCGGCAAGGCGCAGGCGTTCTCCACCTCCTACGGCACGGCACATGTCCTCTACCCCGAGGCGGACGCCGATCGCTGCACGGCGGCGCTGCTGCTGGAGGTGGACGCGGTGGCACTGGTCCGGCGCGGCAAGGGCAAGGGCCGGGGCGGCGCGCCCGACGCGGCCCTCGCGCGGTACGTCAACGACCGCCCGTACGCGGCCTCCTCACTGCTCGCCGTGGCGCTCAGCGCCGTCTTCTCCAGCGCGATGCGCGGGGTGTGCGACGCCCGCCCCGAACGCGCCACCGCGCCGCTGCCGCTGCGCGTCGAGATACCCGCGCTGCCGGCCCGCGGCGGACCCGCCCTCGTACGCGCGCTCTTCGAGCCGCTCGGGTGGACGGTGACGGCCGAACCGGTCCCGCTGGACACCGAGTTCCCGCAGTGGGGGGACTCGCGCTACGTGCGTCTGGTGCTGGAGTCCGAGACGCTGACCCTCGCCGCCGCCCTGCGCCACCTGTACGTCCTGCTCCCGGTCCTGGACGACGCCAAGCACTACTGGGTCTCCTCCGACGAGGTGGACAAGCTGCTGCGGGCCGGTGAGGGCTGGCTGCCCGGCCACCCGGAGCAGAGGCTGATCACCAGCCGGTACCTCTCGCGCCGCTGGTCGCTCACCCGCCAGGCCATGGAACGCCTCGAACTGGTGCGGCTGGCCGAGACCGACGACAGCGAGGTCGAGGACATCGACAACGCGGTCGAGGCGGAGACGGAGGAGGCCGGGAAGCCGGCGCCGCTCGCCGTGCGGCGGCGGGAGGCGATCGTGGCCGCGCTCCACGAGTCCGGTGCCGCCCGGGTCCTCGACCTCGGCTGCGGGCAGGGCCAGTTGGTGCAGACGCTGCTCAAGGACGTCCGCTTCACGGAGATCGTCGGCGTCGACGTGTCGATGCGCGCGCTCACCATCGCCTCCCGGCGGCTGAAGCTCGACCGCATGGGGGAGCGGCAGGCGGCACGCGTGAAGCTGTTCCAGGGCTCGCTCGCCTACACGGACAAGCGGCTGGGAGGCTATGACGCCGCCGTGCTCAGCGAGGTGATCGAGCACCTCGACCTGCCCCGGCTGCCCGCCCTGGAGTACGCGGTGTTCGGCGCCGCCCGCCCCCGCACGGTCCTCGTGACCACCCCGAACGTCGAGTACAACGTCCGCTGGGAGACCCTCCCGGCCGGGCACGTCCGGCACGGCGACCACCGCTTCGAGTGGACGCGCGCCGAGTTCCGCCGGTGGGCCGGGTCCGTCGCCGAACGGCACGGCTACGAGGTCGGATTCCGGCCGGTCGGACCGGAGGACCCCGAGGTCGGGCCACCCACCCAGATGGCCGTGTTCACCATGACCGGCACCGCGAAGGAGGAGAAGGCCGCATGACCGTCGACACCCCGGGGCGTACCCTGCCCGTGACCGACCTGTCCCTCGTGGTACTCGTCGGTGCCTCCGGCTCCGGCAAGTCCACCTTCGCCCGCCGGCACTTCGCACCCACCGAGGTCATCTCCTCCGACTTCTGCCGTGGCCTGGTCTCCGACGACGAGAACGACCAGAGCGCCACCCGGGACGCCTTCGACGTCCTGCACTACATCGCGGGCAAGCGTCTGGCCGCCGGCCGGCGCACGGTCGTCGACGCGACCAGCGTGCAGCCGGACGCCCGGCGGCAGCTGATCGAGCTGGCCCGGCAGTACGACGTGCTGCCCATCGCCATCGTGCTCGACGTGCCCGAGGAGGTGTGCGCCGAACGCAACGCGGCCCGCACCGACCGCGCCGACATGCCGCGCCGGGTGATCCAGCGGCACATCCGCGAACTGCGCCGTTCCCTGCGCCACCTGGAGCGCGAGGGCTTCCGCAAGGTGCACGTCCTGCGCGGAGTGGCGGAGGCCGAGAACGCCACCGTCGTCACCGAGAAGCGCTTCAACGACCTCACCCACCTCACCGGTCCGTTCGACATCATCGGCGACATCCACGGCTGCTCGGCGGAACTGGAGTCGCTGCTCGGCAAGTTGGGATACGCCGACGGAGTGCACCCCGAGGGCCGTACCGCGGTCTTCGTCGGCGACCTCGTCGACCGCGGCCCGGACAGCCCGGGTGTGCTGCGCCGCGTGATGTCGATGGTGAAGTCCGGCAACGCGCTCTGCGTGCCCGGCAACCACGAGAACAAGTACGGGCGCCACCTGCGCGGCCGCAACGTCCGCCGGACGCACGGGCTCGCCGAGACCGTCGCGCAGATGGAGGGCGAGAGCGAGGAGTTCAAGCGGGAGGTCCGGGAGTTCATCGACGGGCTGGTCAGCCACTACGTCCTCGACGGCGGCCGGCTGGTGGTCTGCCACGCGGGGCTGCCGGAGAAGTACCACGGCCGCACCTCCGGCCGGGTCCGCAGCCACGCCCTGTACGGCGACACCACCGGCGAGACCGACGAGTTCGGACTGCCGGTGCGCTACCCGTGGGCGGAGGACTACCGGGGCCGGGCGGCCGTGGTGTACGGCCACACCCCGGTCCCGGAGGCCACCTGGCTGAACAACACGATCTGCCTGGACACCGGTGCCGTCTTCGGCGGCAGGCTCACCGCGCTGCGCTGGCCGGAGCGGGAGCTGGTCGACGTACCGGCGGAGCGTGTCTGGTACGAGCCGGTGAAGCCGCTGCGGAGCGAGGCGCCGGGCGGGCAGGACGGGCGTCCGCTGGATCTGGCGGACGTGCGGGGCCGGCGGGTCGTGGAGACCCGGTACGCCGGGCGGATCTCCGTGCGGGAGGAGAACGCGGCGGCGGCCCTCGAGGTCATGAGCCGCTTCGCGGTCGACCCGCGGCTGCTGCCGTACCTCCCGCCGACGATGGCCCCGACGGCCACCTCCCGTGTCGAGGGGTATCTGGAGCACCCGGAGGAGGCCTTCGGGCAGTACCGGCAGGACGGGGTCGCGCGGGTCGTGTGCGAGGAGAAGCACATGGGTTCGCGGGCGGTGGCGCTGGTGTGCCGGGACGCGGAGGCGGCGCGGCAGCGGTTCGGCGTGGACGGGCCCACGGGCGCGCTCTACACCCGGACCGGCCGCCCGTTCTTCGACGACGGGTCGGTCACCGAGGAGATCCTCGGACGGCTGAGGACGGCGGCCGAGTCGGCCGGCCTGTTCACGGAACTGGACACGCGGTGGCTGCTGCTCGACGCGGAGCTGATGCCGTGGTCGCTGAAGGCGTCCGGGCTGCTGCGCAGTCAGTACGCGGCGGTCGGCGCCGCCTCCCGGGCGGTGTTCCCGGGTGCGGTGGCCGCCCTGGAGGGCGCCGCGGCTCGTGGCGTCGACGTCGGCGGCCTGCTGGACCGCCAGCGGGAACGGGCCGCGGACGCGGCGGCGTTCACGGAGGCGTACCGGCGCTACTGCTGGCCCACCGAAGGCCTGGACGGCGTACGCCTCGCCCCCTTCCAGATGCTGGCCGTGCAGGGCCGCAGCCTCGCCGCCCTGCCGCACGACGAGCAACTCGCCCTGCTGGACCGCCTCGTCGAGCATGACGGCACCGGCCTCCTGCGGACCACCCGGCGGCTGTACGTCGACACCGGCGACCCCGAGTCGGTCCGGGCGGGCGTCGACTGGTGGCTGGAGATGACCGGCCGGGGCGGCGAGGGCATGGTGGTCAAGCCCGTCGGGGCGGTGGTGCGCGACGAGCGGGGGCGCATGGTGCAGCCCGGCATCAAGTGCCGGGGCCGTGAGTACCTGCGGATCATCTACGGCCCCGAGTACACCCGTCCGGACAATCTGGCCCGTCTGCGCTCGCGGTTGCTGAACCACAAGCGGTCGCTGGCGCTGCGCGAGTACGCGCTCGGCCTGGAGGCCCTGGACCGGCTGGCCGAGGGCGAGCCGCTGTGGCGGGTGCACGAGGCGGTGTTCGGGGTGCTGGCACTGGAGTCGGAGCCGGTGGACCCGCGGCTGTAGCCGCCCGCGGCCGTGGGCCGGACCGTGTCCTGAACGCGGTCCGGCCCGCCGCCGTGGGGCGGCCTTCCGAAACAGGGGGTGAACAGGCGCGCGAATGGTCAGGATGGAGGCATGGGATTCCACGTCGACTCCGAGGCCGGGCGGCTGCGCCGCGTCATCCTGCACCGGCCGGATCTGGAGCTCAAAAGGCTCACCCCCAGCAACAAGGACGCCCTCCTCTTCGACGACGTCCTCTGGGTGCGCCGCGCGCGTGCCGAGCACGACGGGTTCGCCGACGTGCTGCGCGACCGCGGTGTCACCGTCCACCTGTTCGGCGAGCTGCTCGTCGAGGCCCTGGAGATCCCGGCGGCCCGCACGCTCGTCCTGGACCGGGTCTTCGACGAGAAGGAGTACGGCCCGCTGGCCACCGACCACCTCCGGGCCGCCTTCGAGGCCCTGCCCACCCGGGAGCTGGCCGAGGCGCTGGTCGGAGGGATGACCAAGCGGGAGTTCCTGGACGCGCACGCGGAGCCGACCTCGGTGCGCTTCCATGTCATGGACCTCGACGAGTTCCTGCTCCAGCCGCTGCCGAACCACCTCTTCACCCGCGACACCTCCGCCTGGATCTACGACGGTGTCTCCATCAACGCCATGCGCTGGCCGGCCCGGCAGCGCGAGACCGTCCACTTCGAGGCGATCTACCGGCATCACCCGCTGTTCCGTGACGAAGGGTTCCACCTCTGGTCCGAGGGGCAGGCGGACTACCCGTCGACCATCGAGGGCGGGGACGTACTCGTGATCGGCAACGGCGCCGTGCTCATCGGGATGAGCGAGCGGACCACCCCGCAGGCCGTCGAGATGCTGGCGCACAAGCTGTTCGCCGCGGGCTCCGCCGAGACGATCGTGGCCCTCGACATGCCCAAGCGGCGGGCCCTGATGCACCTCGACACCGTGATGACCATGGTCGACGGCGATGTGTTCACCCAGTACGCCGGGCTCGGCATGCTCCGCTCGTACACCATTGAGCCGGGGGTGGGCGAGAAGGAGCTGAAGGTCACCGACCACCCGCCGGAGCACATGCACCGCGCGATCGCCGCCGCCCTCGGGCTGAGCGAGATCCGGGTCCTCACCGCCACCCAGGACGTGCACGCGGCCGAGCGTGAGCAGTGGGACGACGGCTGCAACGTGCTCGCCGTCGAACCGGGTGTGGTAGTCGCCTACGAGCGGAACTCCACCACCAACACGCACTTGCGCAAACAGGGCGTCGAGGTGATCGAGATCCCGGGAAGTGAGCTGGGGCGGGGACGAGGGGGCCCGCGCTGCATGAGCTGTCCCGTCCAGCGGGACTCCGTATAGAAATTCTGAACTTCGTATAGACTTTCAGCGCCCTGGTCCTGTCCCCGTACGTCTGGAGCGCCCCCATGGCGACAGTCCCGACCGCTCTCGCTGGCCGCCACTTCCTCAAGGAGCTCGACTTCACCGAGCGGGAGTTCCTCGGCCTGATCGAGCTGGCCGCCGAGCTGAAGGCCGCGAAGAAGGCGGGGACCGAGACCCGGTATCTGCGGGGCCGCAACATCGCGCTGATCTTCGAGAAGACCTCGACGCGCACCCGCTGCGCGTTCGAGGTGGCCGCGGCGGACCAGGGCGCCTCGACGACGTACCTCGACCCCACAGGTTCGCAGATGGGGCACAAGGAGTCGGTCAGGGACACCGCGCGCGTGCTCGGCCGGATGTTCGACGGCATCGAGTACCGGGGGGACAGCCAGGCGAAGGTCGAGGAGCTGGCGGCCTTCGCCGGTGTCCCCGTCTTCAACGGCCTCACCGACGACTGGCACCCCACCCAGATGCTCGCCGACGTCCTCACCATGTCCGAGCACGGCCCGGGGCCGCTGACGGCGACCGCGTTCGCCTACCTCGGCGACGCCCGCTTCAACATGGGCAACTCCTACCTGGTCACCGGCGCCCTGCTCGGCATGGACGTCCGGATCGTCGCACCCAGGTCCTACTGGCCCGCCCAGGAGGTCGTGGACCGCGCCCGCGCCCTCGCCGGCACCAGCGGCGCGCGGATCACCCTCACCGAGGACGTGGCCGAGGGCGTCCGCGGCGCCCACTTCGTCGCCACCGACGTCTGGGTCTCCATGGGCGAGCCCAAGGAGGTGTGGGACGAGCGCATCACCGCGCTCGCCCCGTACGCCGTGACCATGGACGTGCTGCGCGCCACCGGCGAGCCGGACGTGAAGTTCCTGCACTGTCTGCCCGCCTTCCACGACCTCGGTACCGAGGTCGGCCGCGAGATCCACGAGAGGCACGGGCTGGACTCCCTGGAGGTCACGGACGAGGTCTTCGAGTCCGCCCACTCGGTCGTCTTCGACCAGGCCGAGAACCGGCTGCACACCATCAAGGCGGTGCTGGTCGCCACCCTGGCCTGAGCGGCACGTGTCCTGACCTTGCCTGATCAGGCCTTATGCTGGCCGGCGGCCCGGAGCCACCCTTTCCGCGGCCGCCCCGCGCCCCATCCGGGCGCACCCCGTCCCCCCCCAGAAACGAGCACCACCCGCATGCCCCGCACCTTCCGGGTGCCGCTGTACCCCGTGGTCCCGCTGCTGGGCGTCGGCTTCTGCCTGTACCTGATGTACGAGACGGGCTGGACGACCTGGGTGCAGTTCGCGGTGTTCGTGGCCGTGGGGCTCCTGGTGTACCTCGGCTACGGGCGCCGAAACTCCCGGATGGCCCAGGTCACGACGCCGGACGCGGCCGGCACCGAGGCCGGCGCTGACGCGGTACGACAGGGAGTCTGAACCACACCGCCTTGCCGGACTCGGTGGGGCGGTGACCGCAGGACGCGCTCAGCGTGCGGATCAGCAGCAGGCCCCGCCCGTGTTCCTGCCACGGGTCGGGCTCGCGGTCGGCGGGCCGCGTGAGATTGCCGGGCGGCGCGGGGTCGGGGTCGTGCACCTCGACCTTGCAGCCGGTCGGCAGCAGCTCCACGACCAGCTCTATCGGGGCGTCGCCCACGGTGTGCTCCACGGCGTTGGCGACCAGCTCGGCGGTGAGCAGTTCGGCGGTGTCGCTGTCGGCGCCGTGCTGAAGCTCCGCGAGCGCCGTACGGACCAGCGCGCGGGCCACCGGCACGGCTGCCGCGGAATGCGGCAGCGCGATGCGCCAGGAGGCGGGGGCTGAGTGACGTTCGTGCAAGGCCAGTCCGTTCATGGTGCAGGCATGTCCTGAATGCCGAGATCTTCAGGCTGTCCTGCCTTCAACCTCAGAGATGGTACGGCGCCCCTCGGCGGAGTCTCACGACGGGCACCGCCCGGGTCCTCGGACCCGGTGAGTGAGACCTACCCCGGTGAACGGACGGGTTCGCACGGATGCTCCCACTGTTACCGCGTCATTGATGTCCGGTGACGTCCGTGACCCGCCACGGCCACTGTGACCAGGTCAACACCCGGGCCCGTCTCTTATCGCGCACTCATGACGACAGTCACAGATAAGTGATAACTTCGGGGGGTAGAGGTCAGTGAGGCAGTGCCCGCCCAAGGAGGCCGCACCCCATGAGTCCCTTCACCGGCTCCGCCGCCCCCACCTCGCCCTGGCACCATCTGCGCGTGGACCGCGCCGACGGTGTGGCGACGGTCACCCTGGCCCGCCCCGACAAGCTCAACGCCCTCACCTTCGGCGCCTACGCCGACCTGCGGGACCTGCTCGCCGAGCTGTCCCGGGAACGGTCCGTGCGCGCCCTGGTCCTGGCCGGCGAGGGGCGCGGCTTCTGCTCGGGCGGGGACGTCGACGAGATCATCGGCGCCACGCTCTCCATGGACACCGCCCAGCTCCTGGACTTCAACCGGATGACCGGGCAGGTGGTGCGGGCGGTACGGGAGTGCCCGTTCCCGGTGGTCGCGGCGGTGCACGGCGTGGCGGCGGGCGCCGGGGCGGTGCTCGCGCTGGCGGCGGACTTCCGCGTCGCGGACCCCACCTCCCGCTTCGTGTTCCTGTTCACCCGGGTCGGCCTGTCCGGCGGTGACATGGGTGCGGCCTACCTGCTGCCCCGGGTCGTCGGCCTCGGTCACGCGACGCGCCTGCTGATGCTGGGCGAGCCGGTCCGGGCGCCCGAGGCCGAACGGATCGGACTGATCAGCGAGCTCACCGACGAGGGCCGGGCCGACGAGGCCGCCCACCGACTGGCCCGCCGGCTGGCCGACGGCCCCGCACTGGCGTACGCCCAGACCAAGGCCCTGCTGACGGCCGAGCTGGACATGCCGCTGGCGGCCTCGGTCGAACTGGACGCCTCGACGCAGGCCCTGCTCATGAACGGCGAGGACTACGCCGAGTTCCACAAGGCGTTCAAGGAAAAGCGGCCCCCCAAGTGGCAGGGGCGATAGGGATGCCGGCCAATCCGCTCCGTATCGCGGTCACCGGGGGAGGCCCCGGCGGCCTCTACGCCGCAGCCCTGCTGAAACGCCTCGACCCGCGACGCCGCATCACCCTCTGGGAACGCAACGCCCCCGAGGACACCTTCGGCTTCGGAGTCGTCCTCTCCGACGAAACGCTCGGCGGCATCGAGCACGCCGACCCCGTCGTCCACGAGGCGCTGCGACAGCACTTCGTCCGCTGGGACGACATCGACATCGTCCACCGCGGCGAACGGCACACCTCCGGCGGGCACGGCTTCGCCGCCCTCGGCCGCCGACACCTGCTGGAGATCCTGCACGACCGCTGCCGCGGGCTCGGCGTCGACCTCCGCTTGCGCACCGAGGCGCCGCCCCCGGCCGCGCTCTCGGCCGGCTACGACCTCGTCGTCGCCGCCGACGGGGTGCACAGCGCGATCCGTGAGGCGTACGCCGACGTGTTCCGGCCGCACATCACCGCGCACCGCTGCCGGTACATCTGGCTCGCCGCCGACTTCGCCTTCGAGGCGTTCCGCTTCGAGATCGCCGAGACCGAGCACGGCGTGATGCAGCTGCACGGCTACCCCTACGCACCCGGCGCGTCGACCGTGATCGTCGAGATGCGCGAGGAGGTCTGGCAGGCGGCGGGCTTCGACGAACTGGGCGAGCCGGAGTCGGTCGAGCGCTGCGCCAAGATCTTCGCGGACGCGCTCGGCGGCCGCCCGCTGAAGTCCAACAAGTCCACCTGGACCACCTTCCGCACGGTCGTCAACGACCACTGGTCCCACGGCAACGTCGTCCTGCTCGGCGACGCCGCGCACACCGCCCACTTCTCCATCGGCTCCGGCACCAAGCTCGCCGTCGAGGACGCGCTCGCCCTCGCGGCCTGCCTGGAGGAACGGCCCACCCTCGACGAGGCCCTGGCCGCGTACGAGGAGGAGCGCAGGCCCGTCGTCGCCTCCACCCAGCGAGCCGCCAGGGCCAGCCTGGAGTGGTTCGAGAACCTCGCCGTCCATCTGGACCAGCGGCCCCGCCAGTTCGCCTTCAACCTGCTCACCCGCAGCCGCCGGGTCACCCACGACAACCTCCGGATGCGTGACGCGCACTTCACCGAGGCCGTGGAGCGCGAGTTCGGCTGCCCGCCCGGCACGCCCCCGATGTTCACCCCCTTCCGGCTGCGCGGACTGACCCTGCGCAACCGGGTGGTGGTCTCGCCGATGGACATGTACTCGGCGGTCGAGGGTGTCCCCGGCGACTTCCACCTCGTCCACCTCGGCGCCCGCGCGCTCGGCGGTGCCGGGCTGCTGATGACCGAGATGGTGTGCGTGAGCCCCGAGGGCCGGATCACCCCCGGCTGCGCCGGGCTGTACACCGGCAAGCAGGCCGAGGCATGGCGGCGGATCACCGACTTCGTGCACAGGCAGGCACCCGGCACCGGGATCGGCGTGCAACTCGGCCACAGCGGGCGCAAGGGTTCGACCCGGCTGATGTGGGAGGGCATGGACGAGCCGCTGCCCGACGGCAACTGGCCGCTCGTGGCCGCCTCCCCGCTGCCGTACAAGCCCGGCAGCCAGACCCCGCGTGAGCTGTCCCGTGCGCAGCTCACCGACATAAGGGAACAGTTCACCGCCGCCGCCTGGCGGGCCGCGCGGGCCGGTTTCGACCTGCTCGAACTGCACTGCGCGCACGGCTATCTGCTCTCCGGCTTCCTCTCCCCGCTCACCAACCGCCGCACCGACGCCTACGGTGGCTCGCTCGCGCAGCGGCTCCGCTTCCCACTGGAGGTGTTCGACGCCGTACGGGCCGTGTGGCCGGAGGAGAAGCCGATGACCGTGCGGATCTCCGCCACCGACTGGGCCGAGGGCGGCACCACGCCCGAGGAGGCCGTCGCGATCGCCCGCGCCTTCGCCGCGCACGGGGCCGACGCGATCGACGTGTCGACCGGGCAGGTGGTGGCCGAGGAGCGGCCGGAGTTCGGGCGGTCGTACCAGACGCCGTACGCCGACCGGATCCGGCACGAGGCAGGGGTCCCGGTGATCGCGGTCGGCGCGATCTCCTCCTGGGACGACGTCAACTCCCTGATCCTGGCGGGCCGTACGGACCTGTGCGCGCTGGCCCGCCCGCACCTGTACGACCCGCACTGGACGCTGCACGCGGCCGCCGAGCAGGGGTACGACGGTCCGGGCGTCGCCTGGCCGGCCCCGTACCGTGCGGGCAGCCGCCCACCGCGCACCGGACGCACCGACGCCCCCAAACCCCGCTTGGCGCTGGGTGGTTGAATGCCACCGGCCCGGCCGTGCGGTGCTCCCGCCGGCCGGGCCGGTGAGGGGGAGTGCTCCCCGCCGGGTCACAGGCCCGCGAAGAGCGCCCCCGCGTCCCGCAGCCGCTCGTGCAGCCCCCGGAACACCGCCGCCGACCGCGCGCCCGGCCAGTTCGCGGGCAGCAGCGCGGCCGGCAGTCCGGGATCGGTGTAGGGCAGATGGCGCCAGGTGTCCAGCGCGAGCAGGTAGTCCCGGTAGGCCTCCTCGGGCGGGGTGTCCGCGCGCCGCTCCCAGGCGCGCAGTACGCCCGCGTGCCCCTCGAGGAAGGCCTCGTGCTCCTTGGCGATCGCCGCCAGGTCCCACCAGCGGGCGACCGCCTCGACGGTCGGCGTGAAGCCGAGGTGGCGGCCACGGAAGAGATCGACGTACGGGTCGAGTCGCAGCCGTCGCAGGGTGTGCCGGGTCTCCTCGTGGAGCCGGGCCGGGGCGATCCACACACCGGGCGCGGCGGTGCCGAAGCCGAGCCCGGCCAGCCGGGAGCGCAGCACGTGCCGCTTCTGCCGCTCCGACTCGGGCACGGAGAACACCGCGAGCACCCAGCCCTCGTCCTCGGGCGGCGCGGTGGCGTAGATGCGCCGGTCGCCGTCCTCCAGCAACTGCCGGGCATCGGGCGAGAGTTCGTAACCCGCCGCGCCCTGCTCGGTGCGGGCCGGGACCAGCAGGCCGCGGCGTTTGAGGCGGGACACCGACGAGCGCACCGAAGGCGCGTCCACGCCGACCGCGGCCAGCAGCCGGATCAGCTCGGCCACGGGTACCGGGCCGGGCATGAAGCGGCCGTATGCGCCGTAGAGCGTGACGATGAGGGAGCGGGGAGCGTGCTGGTCGGACACGTTGATCATCTTAGGTCGTGCGGATCACTGCCGGTCGCCCGTGGTGCGCAGACGGAACCTCTGGAGCTTCCCGGTCGCCGTGCGCGGGAGGGCGTCCAGGAAGACGATCTCCCGGGGGCATTTGTAGGGCGCCAGTTCGGACTTGACGAAGGCGCGCAGCGCGTCGGCGTCCCGTTCCGCGCCCTCCTTGAGGACGGCGTACGCCACGACCGCCATGCCGCGTGCCTCGTCGGGGCGGCCGACGACCGCCGCCTCCACCACGTCGGGATGCCGCAGCAGCGCGTCCTCGACCTCGGGCCCGGCGATGTTGTAGCCGGCCGAGATGATCATGTCGTCGGCGCGGGCGACGTACCGGAAGTAGCCGCCGGGCTCGCGGACATAGGTGTCGCCGGTGATGTTCCAGCCGCCGCGCACGTAGTCCCGCTGGCGCGGGTCGGCGAGGTAGCGGCAGCCGACCGGGCCGCGCACCGCCAGCAGGCCGGGCTCGCCGTCGGGCAGTTCGCGCCCCTCGGCGTCGACCACGCGCGCCTGCCAGCCGGGCACGGGCACACCGGTCGACCCGGGTCTGATGTGCTCGTCGGCCGCCGAGATGAAGATGTGCAGCAGCTCGGTGGCGCCGATGCCGTTGATGACACGCAGCCCGGTGCGCTCGTGCCAGGCCCGCCAGGTGGCCGCGGGCAGGTTCTCGCCGGCCGAGACGCAGCGGCGCAGCGAGGTCAGATCGTGGCCGTCGAGCTCGCCGAGCATCGCACGGTACGCGGTCGGCGCGGTGAACAGCACCGACACCCGGTGCTGGGCGATCGCGGGCAGCAACTGCTTCGGGCCCGCCTGTTCGAGCAGCAGCGCGCCGGCGCCCGCCCGCAGCGGGAAGACGACCAGACCGCCGAGGCCGAAGGTGAAGCCGAGGGGTGGGCTGCCCGCGAAGACGTCGTCGCCGCGTGGGCGCAGCACGTGTTTGGAGAAGGTGTCCGCGATCGCCAGCACATCCCGGTGGAAGTGCATGCACCCCTTGGGCCGTCCGGTGGTGCCGGAGGTGAACGCGATCAGCGCCACGTCGTCCGCGGCGGTGTCCACCGCCGGGTACGGGGTGGCGGGCGCGGGGAGGCGGAGGAGGTCGTCGGGCGCGTCACCGCCGTACGTCGTGATCCGCAGACCCGGTATCTCCGCCTTGGCGAGGTCGTCGACGGCCCGGACGTCGCACAGCGCGTGCCGGACGCGGGCGATCTCGCAGATCGTGCTCAGCTCGTGCGGGCGCTGCTGGGCCAGTACGGTCACGGCGACCGCGCCCGCCTTCAGCACCGCCAGCCAGCAGGCCGCCAGCCACGGTGTGGTCGGGCCGCGCAGCAGGACACGGTTGCCGGGGACGATCCCGAGGCCGGTGGTGAGGACGTGCGCGAGCCGGTCGACGCGGGCGCGCAGGTCGCCGTAGGTCCAGGAGGGTCCCTGCGGGGTGTGGAACGCGGGGCGGTCGCCGGGCGGGCCGTCCAGGAGGTCGGCGGCGCAGTTCAGCCGTTCGGGGTAGTGCAGCTCCGGCAGGTCGAAGCGGAGTTCGGGCCACTGCTCGCGCGGCGGGAGATGGTCGCGCGCGAAGGTGTCGACGTGGCCGGAGCGGGTCGGACGGTCGTCCATGGCGGTTCGCCCCCTTGCCTGGTCGGCGTCGTGGTGGGCTCGCACGAGGAGCGTATCGTGTTGGTGACGGCAGTCAACGGGGCGCGATACCGTCGGGTGAGACCGCTCCGGAGGGAGGACCGGCAGTGCCCGCATTCTCACTCGAACCGGACCAGGTGGCGTGGTGCGCCGAGCTGCGCGCCCTCGCCGCGCAACGGCTGCGCCCGCTCGCCGAGAAGGGCGAACCCGGCCACGTCAACCGCCCCCTCGTCACCGAACTGGGCCGACTCGGCCTGACGGACCGGCTGTTCACCTCCGGCGCGCTCGACCTCTGCCTGATGCGCGAGTCCCTCGCCTACGCCTGCACCGAGGCCGAGACCGCCCTCGCCCTCCAGGGCCTGGGCGCCCACCCCGTCCACGCCCACGGCACACCGGCGCAGCGCGACCGCTGGCTGCCGGGGGTGCGCGACGGCAGCGTGGTCGCGGCCTTCGCCCTCAGCGAGCCGGGCGCGGGCTCGGACGCGGCGGCGCTCGCCCTGCGGGCCGACCCGGACGGCGGCGCAGGGAACGCGACGGCCGCCCGGGCCGACGGCCCCCGCCGCTGGCGGCTCACCGGCGAGAAGTGCTGGATCTCCAACGCGCCCGAGGCCGACTTCTACACCGTCTTCGCGCGGACGACCCCGGACGCGGGCGCGCGTGGCGTCACCGCCTTCCTGGTGCCGGCCGACCGGCCCGGCCTCACCGGCACCGGGCTCGACATGCTCTCCCCGCATCCGATCGGCGCCCTCCACTTCGACGCCGTGCCCGTCACCGCCGACGACGTGCTCGGCGAGACCGACCGGGGCTTCCGCGTCGCCATGGGCACACTGAACCTGTTCCGGCCAAGCGTCGGCGCCTTCGCCGTCGGGATGGCCCAGGCCGCCCTGGACGCGAGCCTCGCGCACACCGCCGGACGTGAGGCCTTCGGCGGCAAGCTGAAGGACCTTCAGACCGTCGCCCACCAGGTCGCCGAGATGGCCGTGCGCACGGAGGCGGCCCGGCTGATGGTGTACGCGGCGGCGACGGCCCACGACGACGGAGCGGACGGTGTGCCGCAGCGGGCCGCGATGGCGAAGCTGCTCGCCACCGAGACCGCGCAGTACGTCGTCGACGCGGCGGTCCAGCTGCACGGCGCGCGTGCGCTGCACCGCGGCCATCTGCTCGAACACCTCTACCGCGAGGTGCGTGCCCCGCGCGTCTACGAAGGGGCCAGCGAGGTTCAGCGCGGCATCATCGCCAAGGAGCTGTACGCCACCGTGGAGGCCCGACCGTGACCACCGAGCGCATCGACCCGCCCGAGCTCTCCCCGGCCACCGGCTTCTCGCACGCCGTCGTCGCCACCGGCTCCCGTCTGGTCTTCCTGGCCGGCCAGACCGCGCTCGACACCGACGGCAAGGTGGTCGGCGACACGCTGCCCGAACAGTTCGAGCGGGCGCTCGGCAACCTGCTGACCGCCCTGCGCGCCGCCGGCGGCACCCCGGCCGCTCTCGCCCGCGTCACCGTCTACGCCACGGACGTCGCCGCCTACCGCGCACACGCCCCGGAACTCGGCCGGATCTGGCGGAGCCTGGCCGGACGGCACTATCCGGCGATGGCCGTCGTCGAGGTCGTCAGGCTGTGGGACGAGGCGGCGACGGTGGAACTCGACGGGTTCGCGGTGCTGCCCTGACGCCAGGGCGCGACCACCCGGCCGTCGGGCAGCAGCGCACCGGTGTCGTCGAAGACGATCGCGCCGCTGCACAGCAGGCTCCACCCCTGCTCGGGGTGGGCGGCGACGACGTGCGGGGCGCGGGCGTCGGGCCGGGAGCACGAAGGCTGGTGGGAACACATGGCGCACCTCAGCGGTCGAAGGACCATCCGTACACCTCACACCATCCTCCCGCAGTGAACGTGCGGGAACGGACCGCCGAGAAGCGTGACAAGACGGGGACAACACCCGGACGCCTCCCGTACGGCCGGGCGGACTCGCCACCGAAGGAGTGACGGTCACGCCCCCGGAGCCGAGCGCCCGGTACCAGTGGAAGCCCCACCTCAGGAGGTCCTTCCATGCCCATGCGCCCCGCCCTCGGCGCGGCCGTCACCGCCGCGCTGGCCCTGTTCGCCGCCACCCCCTCGACGGCGGCGGCCGCCGAACCCAGCGAGTCGATCACCGTCGACCCCAAGGGCCGCATCGCCCCCGACGGCACGATCACCCTCACCGGCACCTACCGCTGCGCCGACAGCACCGGCCCGGTCTTCGTCAGCTCCTCGATCGCCCAGACCGACCCCTGGGTCCGGTACGGCATCGGCGGCAGCCGTGCCGTGTGCGACGGCAAGGAGCACCGCTGGGAGAACACTGGCAAGCCCAGGAACCGGGTGCTCGACGCGGGCCCCGCCCATGTCGACGCCACGCTCATGGAGCTGCGCCCGCAGGGCGGCCTGCCGCTGCCCGCCTTCCACGCGGAACAGCGCAAGGACATCACCCTGGCCAAGGGCTGACCCGTCCGGTCCAGGCGCCCGCCCCGGGATTCCCGGGGCGGGCGCCTGGGCGTTCCCGGGTGCCAGGTGCCGGGTGCCCGGCGGCCGGGAGGCGGCCGTGTGCCCACGCCAGGCGGTGATCGCGGCCATGTGCCCACATCGGAGGCGCGGCGTGGGCCGACGGTGGGCGCGGTCGCGGTGACCCATGCCGGCGGCGCGGAGCAGAGTGAGGCGGATCGCCCGCCCGGCCCGTCGGGGCGCACGCCGGTACGGGTCGCGTCGGGCCGGATGCCGGTGCAGGGGTGAACAGGGAGCGTGCGCCACCGCCACGGTCAATCCCGGGAAGACACCATGACCACTCGCCGTCATCGGAGCCGGCCGCGGTCTCGGATCAGATGGGGCGGTGACCAACTCCCGGAAGGGGCCGGCCGGGGCTGTGATCTGCGGCGCCGGCCGGTCACGGCTCGGCGGGCTCACGCTTGACGTACGACCGTCAGGCCTCCCTGACGAACCCCGCCCACGTTTCGTGTGACACCCGGATGACGGGTCCGGCCACGGCCTTGGAGTCCCGGACGTGTACGACTCCCGTGCCGGCCGCGACCTCGACGCACTGGCCACCCTCGGCTCCGCTGTAGCTGCTCTTGAACCAAGCGAGGTCGGAGGCTACGGCTGAGGACTCAGAGCTGTTCATAGCGATCCCATAGCGGGCCGCGGCGAGAGTCGTCTGCTCCGGCTTGGTTTGAAGGGCGCTGGTTCCTTGAACTTCGGTGTAGACGAACCTCATTCCGTCCTTGCGTGTGATCACAGTGAATGCGCCGTCTACGCCAGCGTTGTGCTCGCGATCCGTTGGCATGACTTGCAGCTCGACGTTCTGCTTCCCGCCGATCAGGACCAGATGTTCCAACTGGCCTCGATGCACGGCCTTGCCGCCCCAAGGGTGCCGCAGTGCCGCTTCTTCGAGTACGAAGCTCAGTAGCGGCGCGGGCCAGCGGCTGAAGATGTCCTGCCGGACCAACCGGGCCGCCACCCGCTGCTCGACGGTCTCCTGGTCCAGGACCGGGCGCCGCATGTCGAGTACCGCCCTCGTGTACTCCTCGGTCTGCAGCAGACCGTTGAGAACGCCACCACGGCCCCGGCCCTCTCGTCCGTACCCTCGGTCATCGCTACCGCCTCCCTGGCCCAACGCCGCCCCGGCGGCCCCGTCACGCCGCGAGTCTCGTACTCGTGCCGCCACCGCGCGTACAGCGGATCGCGTCGTTGCGTCACCGCTGGTCACGCTACGCGACCACGGACACCGTCGTCGGCATGACGAGCCAACTCCCCAGCCCACCAGCACATCCCGAGCGAACCTGCCCGCACGATCGGGTTCGAGGTCACCGGCACCCGCACCGAACGCATGCCGCCCGGACCGGAAGCGCCGCCCGCCCCCGGCTCCGAGGACACCGGCGGCCGAGCGCCGCTTCCCGTCGCGGCGCTCGCCACCCGCTGGGGCCGGCACCTCAGGCCCGAAGGCCCGCGCAGGACGGTCGGGGCGGAGCGCGTGCCGGCAACCCCCACGTGAGCCCGTGACCGGGGTGGAAGAATGCGGCGAGATGACCTCCAGCGACTACACCCCGTTCGCCCACCTCACCACCCCCAACGCCCCCCTCTACCGCCAGGTCATGCGGGCCTTCCTCGCCGCCAAGGAGCGGTTCGCGGTGCATCTGCGGCCGGAGGACGTGCACGCCGCGCTGGACGCGGGGAACCGGCCCGCCGACCTCGAAGCGGTGACGCAGGCGCTGGACAAGCTCGTGGAGTGGGGCAACCTGCGGGCCGACCCCGACCACGCGCGGGTGACGGCGGTCGAGGACTTCTACCGCAGGCGGTTCATCTACCAGCTCACCCGGGCAGGTGAGGCGGCCGAGGCGGCGCTGGGGACGTACGACGAGGTGCTGGGGCGGCGCGGCGAACTCCAGGCGGTCGCGCTGTACGACATCGTCACGCAGCTACGGGCGCTCCTGGTGATCGCCGCGGAGGACGAGCCCGACCCCGCCAAGGCATACGTCGCGCTGTCCGTGCTGACGGCGCGGTTCACCGACCTCGCCGACAACGCCCGCGCCTTCATGGGCTCGCTCCAGCGCACCATCGACCTGCACGACATCGAGGTCGAGGCGTTCCTCGCCTACAAGGACCGGCTGATCCAGTACCTGGAGCGGTTCATCCAGGACCTCATCACCCTCGGCGGGCGGATCGCGCTGCTGATCGGGGAACTGGAGGAGCAGGAACGGGTAGCTCCGCTGCTGCGGCTGGCCGCAGTCCGCGAGGCCGCCGACGCCGCTCCCGAGGACGCCGGGCGGGCGGAGGCGGTGGCGTACGAGCGGTGGGCCGCGCGGTGGTCCGGGCTCGCCGAGTGGTTCGTCTCGGGGGAGGGACGCGAGTCGCAGGCCAGGCTGCTGCGCGGGCGGGCGCTCGGTTCGGTCCCGCAGCTCCTGGCCGTCGTACGGCAGCTCAACGAGCGGCGGGCCGGACGCTCGGACCGCTCGGCCGACTTCCGCACCCTGGCGCGCTGGTTCGCCCAGGCGCCGGACGACGAGGCGCGGCACCGGCTCTGGCGGGTGGCGTTCGCGCTGTACTCCTCCCGGCACCTCACCGTCGACGCCGACACCCTCGCCGAACGGACGGCCTCCCCGGAGCCGGCCTCCACTCCGTGGAGCGGGGCGCGACCGCTGCGGATCAGCCCCCAGCTGCGCCGCACCGGCAGCTACGAACGGCGCGGCAGGCCGCGCCGGGTGGCCGACCGGGGCGAGGCTAAGCGCCGGCTCGCCGAGATCGCCGCCCGGCAGACGGAGGAGATGAGGAGGGCCCGGGACCGCCTCGTGACGGGCGGGCCGGTGCGGCTGTCCCAGCTCGGCGAACTCGACCCGCTCGCCTTCCAGTTGTTCCTGCGGCTGCTCGGCGACGCGCTCGCCACCTGGCGGCCGGGCACGACCACCACCGCGGCCACCGGCGGGGACGGTTCGATGGAGATCCGGCTGACCGCCCTCGACGACGGATCGACGGCCGAAGTACACACCCCCGACGGTGTGTTCTTCGGCCCCGACCACCTGATCGACATCGTCGACCTCACGGTGGGGCACGGCGACCGGACCGTACCGCCATCGGCACCCGTCTCCCTCCACCTCCCCGCCCCCCGGCGCGACACCGCTCCCCGGCCCGCGGAGGAGCGATGAACGGCCCCCTCGCCGAGGTCCTCGACGGCCAGCGGCAGGCCGACCTCCAGAAGGCCGCACGCGCCCTGCTGAAGGAGCCGCTGCTCACCGCCGACGGACCGTACGCCGACGAGTTCCGGCTGGTGCGCCGGCACGCCGCCGAACTGCGGGAGTGGTTCGAACGCAACGTCGGCTGGATGCTGCGCACGGACGCCGACGCCGCACGGCTGCGCAAGACGCCGGGTACCCTCACCGACGCGACGCACCCGGCGCGCGAGGCCACCCGCAGCGCCCTGCCGTTCACCCGCCGCCGCTACGTCCTGCTCTGCCTGGCCCTGGCCGCGCTGGAACGGGGCGAGTCGCAGGTCGCGCTCGGACGCCTCGCCGAGCAGGTCGTCCTGGCCGCCGCCGATCCCGAACTCGCCGCCGCCGGCATCACGTTCACTCTGGAGCGGCGCGACGAGCGCGTCGACCTCGCGGCCGTCGTCCGTCTGCTGCTGCGGCTGGGGGTGCTGCGGCGGGTGGCCGGCGACGAGGACGCCTACGTCAGCGGATCGGGCGACGTGCTGTACGACGTGCGGCGGCGTGTGCTGGCCGGGATGCCCGCGTCCCTGCGGGGCCCCTCCATGGTCGAGTCCGAGACCTTCGAGGAGCGCCTGATGGAGATGACCGCGTGGACCGCGCTCGACAGCGAGGAGCTCAGGTTCCGGGCGGTCCGCTGGAAGCTGACCCGCATCCTCCTGGACGACCCGGTGCTGTACTACGACGACCTGACCGACGAGGAACTGGCCTACCTCACCCGGCAGCGCGGCTTCATCACCGCCCGCATCAACGAACTGACCGGACTCGTCCCGGAGGTCCGGGCCGAGGGCATCGCCATGGTCGACCCGATGGACGACCTCACGGACACGCGCATGCCGGAACAGGGCACCCGCGGTCACATCACCCTGCTGCTGGCGGGGCACCTGGCCCGGGCGGACGGGCCCGTGGAACCGGCGGAACTGGCGGCCCGCGTACGGGAACTGGCCGTGGAACACGGCGGGTTCTGGTCCAAGTCGGCGAGGGAACCGGGCGCGGAGCCCGAACTCGTCGAGCAGGCGCTGACCCGGCTGGTGGCGCTGGGACTTGCCGAGCGCACCGAACGGGGCGTCGTACCGCGGCCCGCCCTCGCGCGGTACGCGGTCGGCGATCCCGTCGTCAGGGAACCCGGACCGGCCCGCCGGCCCGCCACGACCGAGCAACCCGAGCAACCCGAGCAACCCGAACAACCCGAACAATCCGCGCAACCCGCGCAACCCGCGCAGCCCGTGCAGGACGAAAGGTGAACCACCCCGTGACCGCGCCTGACGGAGCCGGGTCGCCCGGCCCCGCGCTCCCCGCTCCCGCTCCCGGCCGGTGGCGTCCCCTGCGTATCGGACTCGTCGACCTCTTCCACTACGACGTCGAGGAGTTCTGGTTCCGCGACGGCCGGCTGCTGCTGCGCGGCAACAACGGCACCGGCAAGTCGAAGGTGCTCGCCCTCACCCTGCCGTTCCTCCTGGACGGTGACCTGTCCGCCCGCCGCGTCGAACCCGACGGCGACCCGGGCAAGCGCATGGAGTGGAACCTGCTCCTGGGCGGCGCGCACCCGCACCCCGAACGGCTCGGCTACACCTGGATCGAGTTCGGACGGCTCGACGGCACCACGGGCGAGGCACACTTCCGCACCCTGCTGTGCGGACTGAAGGCGGTCGCCGGCCGCGGCATCGCCCGCCACTGGTTCGCGGTCACCGGCCAGCGGATCGGCGCCGGCCTCGACCTGCTGGACGCGACCGGGACGGCACTGTCGCGGGACCGGCTCGCCGAGGCCGTCGGCGGTCACGGCATGGTGTACGACACCGCCAAGGCCTACCGCAGGGCGGTCGACGAAGCCCTGTTCGGGCTGGGGGAGCGGCGCTACGGCGCCCTCGTCGACCTCCTGATCCAGCTGCGCCAGCCCCAGCTGTCCAAGCGCCCCAGCGAGGCCGCCCTGTCCCGGGCACTGACCGAGGCGCTGCCGCCGATGGACCAGGCAGTCGTCGCCGACGCGGCGGAGGCGTTCCGGTCGCTGGACGAGGAGAAGGAGGAACTGCGGGCGGCCCGCGAGGCCGAACAGGCGTCCTCGGCGTTCCTCGACCACTACCGCCGCTACGCCCGCCTCGCCTCCCGGCGCCGCGCCCGTCTGCCCCGCCGTGAACACGCCCGGTACGAGAACCTGCAACGGGAACTCGCCAGGGCACAGGCGGACCGGGACCGGGCCGTGGCGGACCGCGAGGAGGCCGGTCGCAGGGTGGCCGCCCTCGATGAGCGGGCCGCCCGGCTGGCCGCTCAGGACGCCACGCTGCGGTCCCGGCCCGAGATGCGCGATGCCCGCGCGCTCGACCGTGCGGCGGACGACGCCTCCCGCACGGCCGCGGAGCTGAAGCGGGCCGAGGCCGACCGGCGTACGGCGGCCGAGGCGCACACCCGGGCCCTGGGCCGGCTCGCCACCGCGGAGGGCCGGCTCACGGCCGCCCGGGAGGCACTGGACGGCGTCCGGGACCGGGTGGCCGAGAGCGCCGCGGCCGCCCGGCTCGACGTCCCCAGGACGGAGGGAGCCCCCGACGCGGTGCTGCGCCGGGAGGCGGACGAGGCGGCCGCGAGCAGGCGGCGCGCCGTCGAGCACGTGGCGGAACTCGTCACGCGCGCCGAGCAGGCCGAGGAGCGGCACCGGGCCGCCCGGCTGCGCGCCGACGAGGCCGACGAGGAGGTCGTGCACGGCGGGGAACGGCTGGCCGAGGCGGAGGAGGCCCTCGCCCGGGCAGGGCGGGCGCTGGTCACAGCCGTACGGGAGCACCTTTCCGGGTGCGTGGAGCTGCGGCTGCCCGGGCTGCCCGGGGTCCTGGACGCCGTACAGGACTGGGCGAGCTCTCCGGACGGCCCGCTGCCCGCCCGTACGGCGGCGGGCGAGGCGCATCGCGCCGCCGCCTCCCGCCTGGCCGACCGGGCGGCCGGACTGGCCCACCGCGAGGCCGGGAGAGCGGAGCGGCAGCGGCTGGCGGCAGAGGAACTGACCACTCTCGAAACCGGTGGACAGCGCGGCCCCGCGGCTCCGCCCACGCGCACACCCGGCGTGCGGGACCGGGAGCCCGGCGCTCCGCTGTGGCGGCTCGTCGACTTCCGCCCGCACCTCTCCGAGGCCGACCGCGCGGGACTGGAAGCCGCGCTGGAGGCGTCGGGGCTCCTCGACGCCTGGGTGCGGCCGGACGGCTCCGCGGTCGCGGCGGACGGCCACGACGTGCTGCTCGACCCGGTCGGGCCGCTCGGCGGGACCGGCCTCGACCGCGCGCTGTGCCCGGCGGTCGACCCCGCGGAGCCGGGGGCCGCCGCCGTGGGGGAGGAGACGGTGGCGCGCCTGCTCGCCTCGATCGGGCTGGCCACGGGCCACGCAGACGGGCCCGGCGAAGCCTCCTGGGAGGCCGGTGACCACGGCACGTGGGTCCGCGCGGACGGGCGGTTCCGGGTCGGGGCGCTCACCGGCAGCTGGGCCAAGGACAGCGCCCAGTACGTGGGGGAAGGAGCGCGGGAGCAGGCACGTCGCGTCCGGATCGCAGAACTGCGCGCCGGGATCGACGGCTTGACGGCGGAGCGCCAACGGCTGGCCGAGGAGTCCCGCGCCGTGGCCGGGCGCCGTGCCGCGCTGGACGCCGAACTCGCCGCACTGCCCGGCGACGACGACCTGCGGCACGCCCACGCACGCGTCACCGCCGCGGCCGAAACGGTCCGCCGCGCCCGCGCCCGGCGGGACGAACGGGCCGCGGAACTGGCTCCGGCGGCGCGACGGGCCGAGCGTGCGGCGACCGAACTCACCGACACCGCGGCCGCCCTGCACCTCCCTGCCGACCACAGGGCACTGGGCGCCGTGCGACAGGCGCTCGCCGACCACGCCGCCCTCCTGGCGGCCCTGTGGCCCGCACTGCGTGAACGCGCCGAGGCCGAGCGCGCGGTGACCGGCGAACAGGAGAGACCCACAGGGCCGAACACCTCGTGTCCGAACTCGCGCGGCGCGCCACGGAAGCGGCCCGAATCGCCGCGGCGGCGGACGAACACCTCACGACGCTGCGCTCCACCGTCGGTGCGGCCGTCGCCGAGCTGCAGAGGCAGCTGGAGGAGACGGCCGAGGCGGCCCGGGCCTGCGAGCAGGAACAGCGGCGGGCCCGGGAGGAGTACGGTGACGCCGACCGGCGGGCCAGTCGCGCCGAGGGACGCATCGAGCAGCTCGCCGAGGACGTCACCGAGGCGACCGCCGCCCGTGACGAAGCCGTCGCCGCGCTCCAGCGGTTCGCCGCGACCGGATTGCTCGACGTCGCGCTACCCGATCTCGCCGTACCGGACGACGGCGGAGGGACATGGGCGGCGACCCCGGCCATCGCCCTCGCGCGCGCCGTGGAGTCACGGCTCGCCTCGATCGACGACACCGACGCGGCCTGGGAGCGTGTGCAGAAGCGGCTGAGCGAGGAGTTCGGCAGGCTCCAGGACGCGCTGTCGCGGCACGGCCACACCGCCACCGCCCGCCCGAGCGAGGACGGCATGCGGGTCGACATCGTCTACCAGGGCCGGGAACGGGCCGTGCCCGAACTCGCCGAGGCACTGTCCGTGGAGGTCTCGGAACTGACCCGCATCCTGTCCGCACGCGAACGCGAGATCCTTCAGACCCATCTGATCACCGAGGTCGCCGGGACGCTCCAGGAACTGATCGGGACGGCCGAACGGCAGGTGGCCGCCATGAACAGGGAGCTGGAGGAGCGCCCGACGTCCACGGGGATGAAGCTGCGGCTGGTGTGGAGAGCGTCCCGCCGCGCCCCGCAGGGACTGGCCCAGGCCCGCGAACGGCTGCGGCAGTCCGCTGACGCGTGGTCGCCGGAGGACCGGGCCGCGGTCGGCGCGTTCCTCCAGGAGCAGATCGCCCACCGGCAGGCCGGCGACAGCGCCGGCAGCTGGCTGGAGGACCTCACCGCCGCCCTCGACTACCGGTCCTGGCACGAGTTCGGTGTCGAACGCCACCAGCACGGCAAGTGGGTCCCGGCCACCGGACCCGCCTCGGGCGGGGAGCGGGTACTGGCCGCGTCCGTACCCCTGTTCGCCGCCGCGTCCTCGCACTACGCGAGCGCGGGCGGCGCGCACGCCCCGCGCCTGGTCACCCTGGACGAGGCGTTCGCCGGCGTCGACGACGACTCGCGCGCCAAGTGCCTCGGTCTGCTCCGCGCCTTCGACCTCGATGTCGTCATGACCAGCGAACGTGAATGGGCCTGCTACCCCCAGGTGCCGGGCATCGCGATCGCCCAGCTCTCCCGCGTCGACGACATCGACGCCGTACTGGTGACGCGGTGGGAATGGGACGGCGGCGCACGGCGGCGCGGCCCCGAGCCCGGTGCCGGGCCGGACGCGCCCGGGCCGGCCGCCGGTGCCGGCGACTCCGTCGAGAGGGCCGACGGGCCGGTGAGTCCTTCCGGCGCGCCAGGGTGGACCGCCGTCGTCGACAGCGCCGGCGGGCAGGGGTCCTTGTGGACGTGAACCATGCAAAGACCCAGTCCCACCGCGACGCGGGCCCGGCGGCGGCCGGACGCACGACACGGCCGGACGCCACCGAGGATGCGGTGCCGGCCGGGCCGCCACCGGCACAGGCCCGGACCGACGTCGACACCGAGCGCCTCGGACGTCTGCTCGGCGATCCCGGCCTTGCCTGGTTCGTGGACCGCGTGCGGCGGCGCATGGAACGCGGCCGGCCGTTGACGGGCACGGTCACCTTGTCCGGCCCCGACGCATCCCAACGGCGGGCCGCCGAACGCCTGCTGGGACGTACGCCACGCTCCAGTGGCTCCCTCGGCGTGCGCCTCGCCACCGTGGACGAGATCCTGCGTCGCTCCGGTGTCAGCCCCGGCGGACTGGCGGTGGCCGTCGTCGCCCTCACCGGCCCGGTCGTACTCCAGGCCGAGACACGGAACAGGGAGGAACAGGCCTGGGAGAAGGCGTACGCCCCGCTGGGCGTCCTCGACGGGGAGCTGGTCCACTGGGCCGAGCGAATCCGCCGTGACGGTCTCGTACGGCGCCTCGTCCGTACGCCGGAGGCCGCGGGCCCCCTGGTGGAGGCCGCCGTGCGCGCGTTGCGTGCGCTGCCCGCGTCACCTCCGGCATCGCGGGCGACGTTCGCGGCACGGAACCTCTCGGGCGCCCATGCGCTGGACGAGGGGACGCCGCTCGCCACTCTCGTCCTGTCCGGCATCCGTAGCCTCACCGGCTTCCCCGACGGCTCCGGTGCGCAGTGGCGGCGGGAGGCGTGGGCCTCGGCGGGCTTGCTCAAGGACGACCTGTCCTCGACCGTCCTCACCCTCAACATGCGCGGTACTCCACCCCTCGACTGGATGGCCGACGCGGGGGAGCCTGCGGTGCTGACGCTCCGCTCCCTCACCGGTCGCGCACCGGTTGCCACGGTTCCCGCGGCGGGAACCGTTCACATCTGCGAGAACCCGGCCGTGCTGTCCGCCGCCGCCGACACCCTCGGCCCGCTGTGCCCGCCCATGGTGTGCCTCCAGGGCCAGCCGTCGGCCGCCGCGCTCACCTTGCTGCGCGACCTGTCCAGCCGGGGGGCCCGCCTTCTTCACCACGGCGACTTCGACTGGGGTGGCGTGCGCATCGCCGCAGCACTGGCGCGAAGCGTTCCCTGGCAGCCGTGGCGCTACACGGCCGTCGACTACCGGGCAGCAGTGCCCGCAGCGGCCGAGGCCCGGGACCTGACGGGCCCGCCCGCCGCAACGCCCTGGGACCCCGCCCTGGCCGTCGCGCTCGCCGAGTGCGGTGTCCGGGTCGAGGAGGAAACGGTGCTGGACGACCTGCTCACAGACCTTGAAGCGGCCTCCCGCCGCGGCGCATTGTGAGAGCGCGGCGGACGCAGGACCGGACCAGCGGCCCGCTCGAAGGAACGATGAGCGCTCTGCGCGGCGGCCGGAAGCCCGGCCACAAGTCCCGGAGCGGTCCCGGAGGCGCCGCCACCCCCCGTCTCACCGCACGCTTCTGCGGCTTGGCAGGGACGTGACGGCGCCCTTTTCCCAGTTGTCGATGCGCCGTCGATCGCGGGGAGGGGGTGGGGATGTCCGATCTGGAGCGGATCACGGCTCGCCGTAGCGAGCTGGACGCGCTCGCCGAGGAGTTGGCCAAGCGGCTGGGGGAGGTCGGGGCCGAGCGGGAAGAGTTGGGGATCGCCGTACCCGGCGGGGCACCGGGGCCGGGAACCGCAAGAACTACTCGGGCAAGAACAAATGACACGGCCTGCTCGTGATCGCGCTCACCGACGACCGGGGCCGACTGGAATGGGTCTCCGCGGCCCGGCCCGGGGCGGACATCAGAGATCACCGCCTGCCGACACGACGAACTCACCGGCCATCTCCGCGCGGCCGGCCTCGGAGCCATCGTCGACCTGGGCTTCGTCGGCCTCGACGACAGCGGCCCGGACGCTGCCCCGCGGTGGTGATCACCGGGTCCTCGCAGTCTCCGTCGGGGCGGCAGTCGAGGAGGCTTCGACCTCGGTATGTGCCTTCGTGGGGCCGCGCGGCACAGTCACGGGAGGAGTTCGGCGGCCGCTTCCCGGTTTCGGGGCACGACCCGAATCTGCGGCCGATGGTGGCGCCAGCCGATCGCCACACGGTGACCGCCGGCTCTGACGAGCAGCAGTCCGGTCGCCGCGGCGGTGCCCGCCGCCACGGCCCCGGCCGCGGCAAGGCCGACGCGTGCTCCGTAGATGTCGGTGATCCAGCCGACCACCGGAGCGCCGAGGGGAGCGCCGCCGAGGAGGACCATCATGTACAGGGCCGTGACCCGGCCCCGCACGGTCATGGCGGCGGTGGTCTGCATCGTGGCGTTGGTGGCCACGTTGACGACCATGGCGAACAGTCCCATGGGGATCATCAGCAGGGCGAAGCTCCACATGGTCGGCGCCGCGGCGGCCGCAATCTCCACGACGCCGAAGACCAGCGCGGCGATGAAGGGCAGTCTCCGCCGCGCGGACTCGTGCCGGGCGGTGAGCAGCGCTCCGGCCAGCGAGCCTGCCGCGACCAGGGTGTTGAACAGGCTGTAGACGCCTGCGCCGGCATCGAAGACGTCGTTCGCGTAGGCGGAGAGATGGACCGGGAAGTTCAGGGCGAAGGTGCCGAAGAAGCCCACCAGGACGATGGGCCACACCAACTCCGGGTGGCCTGCGACGTAGCGCAGTCCCTCGCGCAGCTGCCCCTTTCCCCGTGGGGCGCGTTCGACGGCGTGCAGCTCCCGGGTACGCATCAGCGCCATGCAGGTCAGCGGCGCGGCGAAGGACACCCCGTTGAGGAGAAACGCCCACCCGGTACCGACGCCGGTGATCAGCAGTCCCGCGACAGCCGGCCCGACCAGGCGGGCGGACTGGAAGTTCGCCGAATTGAGACCGACCGCGTTCCGCAGCTGGCCGGGGCCGACCAGTTCGGAGAGGAACGACTGGCGCGCCGGGTTGTCGAGCACCGTGGCGAGGCCGACGGAAAAGGCGGCGGCGTACACATGCCAGACGAGGACGTGACCGGTCAGGGTAAGGGCGGCGAGGACGAGCGCGGTGACGGCCATGGCCGCCTGAGTGGCCACCAGGACGGGCCGCTTGGGCAGGCGGTCGACGAGGACGCCGCCGTACAGGCCGAAGATCAGCAGCGGCAGGAACTGCAGGGCAGTGGTGATTCCGACGGCGGTCGAGGAACCGGTGAGGCTGAGCACCAGCCAGTCCTGGGCGATGCGTTGCATCCAGGTGCCGTTGTTGGACACGACCTGGCCGAGGAAGAAGAGGCGATAGTTCCTGATCTTCAGCGAGGACAGCAGACGAGCTCTGGGGGCGGAACCGGGTCCTCGTCCCGTACTCAACTGGGTTCTCCTCCTTGTCGCCGTCCGGTGCGCGGCAGCGGTGGCTCTGCTCCCGTTCGTGGCCATGGCTCACCCGCGGACGTGTCGGCTGTCCGGCACCGAGCGGCTGCGGCAGCCGCCGGTCCGCAAGCGGCTCGCGTGACCGGCTCCCGCGCCGTGTCATGTCGTGCGGGCAGGCCGTGGGCCGTCCGACCACAGCTCCGGGAGGGGGGCGGCACGCCTATGAGACCGTGACCACGACGGGTGCCGCGGTCGAGTCGCGGACCACGAGCGTGGGCCGATGCAGAATGGAATGACCGGACTCACTGCCGTCCCCGTCCATGACCTGGCGCAGCTTGGCGAACGCGGTGGCCGCCATCTCCTGTACGGGCTGCCGCACCGTGGTAAGCGCGGGCATGGCCATACCTGCGAGCATGATGTCGTCGTAGCCGGTCACGGAGACGTCACGGCCGACCACCAGGCCTGCTTCCCGAGCGCCCGTGGCGACGCCGAGCGCGCACATGTCGTTGATGGCCACGATCGCGGTCGGCGGATTGGGGGCCGCGAGGATCTCCCGCGCCGCGACCCGCCCGAGTTCGGCGGTGTCCCGGTCGTCGAAGTCCACCGTGTCGGCTCCCGACCACACGATGCCAGCGGACGGGGGTAGGCCGGCGGCGTCCAGAGCCAGCCGGAACCCGCTGTACCGCTCGGCACGGTTGACGCTGCCGATCGAACCGGACACGAAAGCCAGGCGCGTGTGCCCCAGCTCCAAGAGGTGTTCTGTCGCCAGGCGCATGCCGAGAACGTTGTCGGTCCCGATGTTCACCACGCTGTGTGGGTCGCCGGGTTGTGCGGTGCGGTCGAAGGCGACCAGCCCCAGCCCGGCCTCGACGGTCGGCTTCACGTGGTCGAGTGAGGGCAGGGAGGAGCACAGCACGACTCCGCCGATGCCGTCGCCCCACAGTTCCTCGACGTAGCGGCGCTCCCGGTCAGGGTCCCGCTCACTGTTGCACAGAAGCATGTAGAAGCCCTCCGCCAGGGCCGCCGCTTCGAGGTGCCGGGCGAAGGTACCCCAGAACGGATTGGCCACCGACGGCACGACGAGGCCGAGCATCTGGATCCGCCCGGTGCGCAACTGCTGGGCGGCGCGGTTGGGACGGTAGCCGAGGCGGCGGATCGCCGCCTCCACCCGTGACCGCGTCTCGGGCAGCATCCTGCCGGTCCGGCCGTTGAGCAGGTTGGAGACCGTGCTCGGGGAGACTCCCGCCTCTTGCGCCACCTGGTAGATCGTTACCCCCGCCACTGGCCTCTCCCTGTGAATGAGAACGAATTGTTTCCGGACTGTTGACAGCCTGTGCGGCCGTTCCTAGTGTCTCGTGCATCGAAACACCAGTAAATCGATGCACTAACTCTACCGCAAGTGCAGCAGCCGTTCAGTGTGCACTCTCGCCGCCCAGGAGTCCTCATGCGTACACGTACTTCCGCTCTGTCCAGAAGAAGGCTTCTCGGGCTGGGCGCCGCGGCCGCAGCGGGTGTCGCCCTGTCCGCCTGTGGCGGCCCCGCGCCCCAGAAGAAGGGCGGCGGTGACGCGTCCCTGCGCCTTCTCACCCCGATCTTCGACCGTGCCGACGGCCAGAAGCTGCTCACCTCGCTGCTTGCCGACTTCAAGAAGGACCACCCCGGTGTCAGCGTCCAGGTGGACTACACCGAGTACGGAAAGCTCAACGAGAAGCTTGCTACCTCCATCGTGGGTGGCAGGCCCTACGACGTCATGCTGATGGGGGTCGGCTGGATCCCGCCCTTCGTCGATAACGGTGTACTGGCCGACCTGGGGACGAGTCGGTCCGAGCTGGACCGCACGTACAACCCGCGTGTGGTGCAGCCCGGGATCTACAACGGCAAGACGTACGCGCGCCCCATCCTGCTCGACACCAGGATGGGTATCTACCGCAAGGACATCCTGGCCGAGGCGGGAATCGACGCGCCGCCCAAGGACCTGACCGAGCTGAGGGAGATGGGCAAGGAGCTGACGGTCCGCAAGGGCGGGAAGCTGACCCGGGCCGGCGTGGACATCCTCAGCAACGACCTGCGCCAGACCTACCTTCCCCTCATGTGGGCGCACGGCGGCGACCTGTTCGCCGACGGCAAGCCCGTCTTCGACTCGGACGAGGCTGTGGCCGCCCTGCAGTGGATGGTCGACATCATCCGCACGGACAAGACCGAGGACTACGGCTTCACCCAGAAGGGAGCTGTCGTCGCCCCCCTCGTCCAGGGCCGCGCGGCGATGATGGTCGGCCACAACGACATGTGGCGACAGCTGTCCGAAAGTGCCCCGGAGCTGATCGCCGAGGACAGGGTCGCCGGGTTCATGCTGAACCAGCAGCGTCCCGCGCTGTTCCAGGGCGGCACGCTGGCCACCCTGTCCGCGAAGACGGAGTACCCCGAACAGGCCAAGGCCCTGGTGGAGTTCCTCTCCGGGGAGGAGGTCTCGCCGAAGGCGGCCGAGCAGCGCGGCAACATCCCGGCGGTCCTGAGTGCGGCCGACTCCGACTACGTCAGGAGCAACAAGCTCGTCTCCTTCGCGGTCGACAACCTCGACCACGCGTTCTCCGAGGGCGGGGTGCCCACCTGGCTGGAGATTCGGGAGGAGTTCAAGCCCGCCCTGGAAGGCGCCCTGCTCGGCAAGTCCAGCCCCGCCGACGCCCTGCGGGAACTGGCCGGGAAGGCCGAGGCGATCATCGCCAAGGGGGCGTGACGCCGATGCCCACCCAACCGACCCTTGACACGGGAAAACGGCCCGACCCGTCAGTGCATCGATTCACCAGATCGAAGGCGGCGGCGCCACGCAGCGACCGCCCCCGCCGCCGGCGTAAGTTCGGTCACGAACGGCGCCGCACCGCCTTCTTCCTGCTCGCGCCCTCGGTCATCCATCTTGTGTGGTGGATCGGCATCCCCGTCGTCGCCACGTTCGTCCTTGCGTTCACCGACTACGACGTCCTCGCGAACACGGTCACCTTCAACGGTCTGGACAACTTCCGGGAGATCTTCGGCGATCCGACGTGGAACTCTTCCATCTGGCACACCGTCATCTTCACCTTCTTCACCGTGCCGGTGGCCATGGCGATCGCCGTGGTTCTCGCACTCCTGCTCAACGTCAAGTTGCGAGGCTCGGCCTGGTACCGTGCGGCCGTCTTCATGCCGCACGTCACCGCGACCGTGGCGATCGCCCTGGTGTGGATGTGGATGTTTGAACCCCGGCTCGGTGTCGTGAACACGATGCTCGCCTGGGTCGGCATCGACGGACCGGTCTGGCTGGCCGACCCCGACTGGGCGCTCACCGCCGTGATCATCGTGAGCATCTGGAAGGGCATCGGCATCAAGATGCTGATCTACCTGGCCGCCCTGCAGTCCATGCCGGAGGACGTGTACGAGGCGGCGAGGATCGACGGCGCCTCACAGGTGCGGCAGTTCTTCGCCATCACCCTGCCGCTGCTGAAGCCGGCGACGTTCTTCGTCCTGGTGGTGTCGATCATCGACTCCTTCCAGGCGTTCGACCAGCTCTACGTGCTGACGCCCGACGGCGGGCCAGACAACTCGACGACGGTCATGACGTACGAGATCTACCGCACCGCGTTCAAGGAGTTCAACATGGGTGCGGCCTGCGCGCAGAGCGTGGTGCTGTTCGTGTTCCTGCTGGTGCTCATGCTGATCAGCCGGCGTCTCACCGGAAAGGAAGACGATGTCCGCTGAGAAGCTCACTCCCGGCGTCGCTCCCGTGGCGCCCCCGCGCACCGGCAGACCACTGCTGACCCGGCGACTGCGACGCGTGGCACTGCACCTGGTGCTCGCCACCGTGTCGCTGGTGATGGCCATCCCCTTTCTCTGGATGATCATCACCTCGCTGAAGACGGACCCGGACCTGGCCTCCTACCCCCCTGGTCTGCTGCCCGAGATCTGGGACTGGGACAACTACCCCGAAGCCCTCGAGTACGCTCCCTTTGGGACCTACTTCCGCAACAGCCTCTTCATCTCGATCGGACACACGGCACTGAATCTGGCGCTGGCCTCCATGGCAGGCTACGCCCTGGCTCGTATCCAGTTCCGCGGCAGCACGATCATCTTCATGGGTGTGCTGGCCACCATGATGATCCCCAGCTACACCAAGATCATCCCCCAGTACCTGATCGCCAAGGGCATCCCGTTCTTCGGCGGCAACGACTATCTCGGACGAGGCGGCCACGGCTGGCTGGACTCGTGGTGGGGTCTCATCATTCCGGGCGCGCTGACCCCGTTCGCCATCTTCCTCTTCCGACAGTTCTACCTCTCCCTGCCCCGCGAGCTGGAGGAGGCCGCCCGTATCGACGGCATGGGGGAGTTCGGGATCTACGCCCGGGTGATGACGCCTCTCGTCAAGCCGGCCATCGCCACTGTCGCACTGCTGACCTTCGAGAGCAGCTGGAACAACTTCCTGTGGCCGCTGATCATCACGACCGACACCGACCTGCGCGTCATCCAGGTGGGGCTCTCGGCCTTCCAGCAGGCCGACCAGAACGCCTGGGCCTACCTGATGGCCGGCACGGCACTCGCCACCATCCCGATGGTCGCGCTGTTCCTGCTCGCGCAACGCTATTTCGTCCAGGGCTTCGCCAACTCCGGCATCAAGTAGCCCTCTTGTTCACCTCGATATCTCTCTGGAGAACCTCTCATGCCTTTTGACCTCACGGGGCGCCGTGCGCTCGTCACCGGCGCAGGCCACGGCATCGGCGCGGCAGTCGCGCTCTGTCTGGCCCGGGCGGGTGCCGACGTGATCGTCCACTACGGGCACTCCGCCGACGCGGCGGAGCGCGTCGTGGCCGAGATCAACGGGCTCGGACGCAAGTCCACGGCCGTCGCGGCGGACGTCACGGACACAGCGGCCGTGGAGCGCCTGGTCGACGAGACCATCACCTTTCTGGGCGGTCTCGACATCGTCGTCGCCAACGCCGGGCATCTCGTCGGGCGTGTCCCGGTCTCCGAGATGACCGAGGAGCACTTCCACAGCGTCATCGACGTCAATCTCACCTCCGCCTTCCGGACGTGCCGGGCGGCCCTGCCGCACCTACGGGACGCCGGGCCCGCAGGACGCGTCATTCTCATGGCCTCGCAGGCGGCTCACGACGGCGGCGGTCCCGGAGCAACCGCCTACGCGGCGGCCAAGGCCGGTGTGATCGGCTTCGCCAAGGGCCTGGCCAAGGAGATCGGCGGCTCCGGGGTCACGGTCAACGCGCTCGCTCCCGGATACATCGGCGACACCGCCTTCCACGGCACGTTCACCGCGCCCGAGGCCCGGCGCGGCATGGTGGAGAAGCTGCCCATCGGGCGGGCGGGCACCGTGGAGGACGTCGCCGGTGCGGCCGTCTATCTCGCCTCCGACGAGGCCGGGTACGTCACCGGAGCCACCTTCGACATCGGCGGTGGCGCATGGCCGCGCTGACCGTCCCCCGGGAAGCCGGCGGGTGGTGGCACGCGTACGTCTGCCCCGCCCACGGCGTCGAACTGGACCACGGTGACCTGCTCGCCGGAGCGTTCCCCGCCAACGGTGCCGCCTGCCGCTACGGCTGCCGCCTGGACACCGACGCCGTACGGGGCGCGAGGACGGTACTGGCACACCAGGCGATCGCCCAGCGGCTGCGGCACCTGGCCGCCGGGCCGCCCGCCGAGCGTCACGAGGCCGTCACCGCGCTGCACCGGTACGCCGAGCTTTACGCCGGCCTGCCGGGCGTGCACACGGGCGCCGACGACTGGATGCTGCGCGGCCGGCTCTTCCACCAGGCGCTGACCGAAGCCATCTGGGCGGTCAACATCGCCCACGCGGCCCGCACCCTCGCCTCCCATCGCGACGCCGGCCCCGCTCTGGGCCCGCTCGTCCCCTTGCTGGAATCACTGCGGGAGGCGGCCGGCAGGGCACGAAGCGAACTCCTGCGCAAGGGAGACGCGCGTTCCAACTACACGGCCTGGCTCGCCGCCGCGGAGATCGCCTGCCACGGTGCCCTCGACGTGATCGCCGGTACCGTCCCCGACCCGGTACGCCTGGCGGAGGAGTACGGCCTCGGCGCCCACATGCGCGTGTCGGTGCACAGGGACGGCTGGGAATGGGAGGCGAGCACCTACTACCACCTGTTCGTCCTGCGCGCCTACCTGCTCGCGCTGCGTGGCGCCCGTCCTGACCAGGTACCGGACGACATGGCGGGGGTCCTGGGCGCGATGGTCTCGGCGCTGGCCGGCGTGGCCGCCCCGGACGGGACGCTGCCCGCGCTCCACGACGGCCCGTACCGGCGTGCCGGACAGGCGGCGGAGATCCGGGAGGTGGCCGCGCTTACGGGGCGGCTGTTCGCCGGCGATCCGCTGAAGTGGGTGGCGCAGGCCGCCGAACGCGACTCGACCGCTCGCCTTCCCGAAGACCTTGAGGGGTGGTTCGCCGGCGGCCCGCTTCCCACGCCGGCTCAGCGGTCATCCTTCCCCGACGCCGGGTTCGCGGTCTTCCGGTCCACGGGCGTCCACGCCGTACTGGACGCCGGGCCGCACGGCGGCGGCCACGGGCACCGTGACAAGCTGTCGCTCTACCTCTACGCGGACGACGGCACCGCCTGGCAACCGGACCCCGGCCAGGTCCCGTACGCCCATCAGGGCCTGAGGAAGCACTACGCGAGCACGGCGGCCCACCCCACCTTCCGGGTGGACGAAACGGAACAGCGCCCCTGCGACGCCGTGCTCGACGGCGACACCGGCCGGTGCGACCAGGCCTACGACGGGGTGACGGCGACCAGGCAGGTGGTCGAGGACCGGCGCTACCTGCTCGACATCCTCGTCCTGGAAGCCTCCGCCGAGTGTCGTCTCACCGCACAGCTGCGCCCCGGCACTGAGCTCGACGTCGTGGCCCAGGGCCTGGACCGGGCCCGCACCGTCTGGGGAGACGGCGACTCCGCCGTCCTGACGGGCTGCCACGTCGCCCGGCCACCGGCCGAGTTCACCGTGGTCACCCATCCCGGTACCGCCGACGATCCCGCGCGGGCACGGCAGGGCGTGGACTGGTCGCTGACCGGCCGGCGGGCCGTGTTCGTCTCCGTCTACCAGGCCGCAGACGCCACTCCTTCCGTCCGCCGGGTGAGCCTGTCCGAACGGACCGTCCACATCGATCTGGCCGACGGAACCGTCGCCACCCATCCCATCGGAGCGTGAGAACCCATGCTGCTTCTCGAGGGACGACTCGAATCGCTGCGCGGCGAACTGAACGGCACCCACGCCGCCCAGTGGCGAAGGCTGCACGAGCAGTGCGATTGGTATCGACGGCAGACCCCGCCCGCGGAACACCCCGAGGCGAGCATCACCTACTTCGGTCCCGCCGCGGCCAACCTCGCTCTCGCCTACCGGCTCACGGGCCAGCGCGGCTATCTTGAGGAGGCGTGGCGCTGGATCTCCGCCTGCGCCGCCTTCCCCCACTGGGGCCGCGCCCACATGCCCGACCACGACCTCGACGCTGGCTGGCTGCTGCACGGGCTCTCCCTCGCCTACTCCTGGCTGGGGGAGGACCTGGAGCCGCAGCGGCGTGAGATTCTGCGCGCCAAACTGGAACTCCAGGGCGAGCGGCTGTACTCCTTCGCCGAGGAGACCACGGGCCGCTGGTGGTCGAGCGCGTACTGGCAGAACCACAACTGGATCTGCTGGACCGGTATCGCCACCGCGGGCTACGCCCTGGGACGCCCCGAGTGGAGCAAGGCAGCCCGGACGAACCTGGAGACCGTCCTCAAGATGCTTCCCGAGGACGGTTCAGACGCGGAAGGCGTCGTGTACTGGCGGTACGGCGTGCCGTGGCTCGCCATCCACACCGACCTCGTGGAGAACCAGGAGAACACCGGCCTGTGGTCGGTCGGCGGCTTCCTGCGCAACACCACACGCTGGCGCCTGCACCAGAGCGTGCCGGGTTTCGAGGAGAACATCGACCACGGCGACTGCCATGACCGGCGCAGCGGCCACAGCGTCGCCCTCTACTACCGTCTGGCCTCCGCCTACCGGAACGGCACGGCGCAGTGGCTGGGGAACCTGGTCGCGGAACGCCACTTCTGGCGCGAGGCATACGAATCGGGTGTGCGGCCCGGCGTCATGCCCGAAGCCTTCCTCGAACTGCTCTGGTACGACCCGCACGTGACACCCGTCGCACCCGACCTGGAGCCCGTCACGGCCTACTTCCCGGACCTGGGGCAGATCACGGCGCGCACCGGATGGGACGACGCGGCCACCTGCGTCAGCTTCAAGGCCGCGCCCGGCGGCGGACACCGGGCCTGGGAGGAGGGGCACCGGCTGAAAGCCGCGGGCGGCTGGGACGCCATGAGCGCGGGCCACCACCACCCCGACGCCGGCGCCTTCGTCCTCCACGCGCACGGCGCCTTCCTCGCGGTGGACGAGGGATACAGCAACCACAAGCGCGCCGCGCACCACAACCTGATCCTGGTCGACGGAGAGGGCTGGGCGGACGAGGGCCGCTACCACGTCTACGAAGGCATACCGCACGAGCGCCAGGCACGTGTACGTGACGTGCTCGCCCAGGACGGATTCGCCCATGCCACGGCGGAGTCCGCCGCGATGTTCCCCGAACGACTGGGGGTACGGCGCGTCGACCGCACACTGGTGGTGACGCCGCTGGGGCGGGTCGTCATCCTCGACGAACTCGAGGCCGACGCACCGCGAGAGTGGACCTATCTGCTGCACACCGACTGGCCCACCACACAGCTGGACCCCGACGGCTGGCGCCTGGAATCGGGGCCCGCGAGCGCACGGCTCACCCGGCTGCTTCCCACCGACGCCGCGGCCACACGCCACCGCACCGAGGTCGAGGCGAACCCGACCTCCAGCACCCCCAGCCTCAAGGTCAGCAAGACGCTGCACACCCTGCGCCTGACGACGCCAAGGACCGGCACGGCCAGGTTCCTGACCGTCCTCGACAGTACGGGCGCGCTGGACCCGCACCCCCTCCCGGCCGTGCTCCTGCCCTCGGACCAGGGCCACGCGGTCTCCGTCGGCCAGGGCGACGAGACCGAACTGGTCCTCCTCGCCCCCCTGGCCGGGGTCATCGAGACGGAACGCGTGAGCGCCGACGCCGCGGCGGTCGTCCTCTCCGGCACGCGCACCGCCGCCGTACGGGCGCGTCGTGTCGAGATCGACGGCACCGTCACACTGCGGAACGACGAACCGTTCACCGGGCTACTGCCCGCCCGTACCGCCGACGCCTAGGAGGCACACCAAGATGATGGGCTGGGAGCGAGGTGCCCTGCGCGCCATGGAGTTCGTCGCACAGCCGGCACTGGCGGGCGCGGCCTTCTGCCTGCTGGCACTCGGCGTGGTCACCTGGCTCCCGGCGCTGGCCGCGGCGGCGACGGCACTGCAGGACTGGCGGCGTGACGGCGGAGGCCGCCCCTTCACCGGAACGCTGCGTGCCTTCCCGCGCTGCTGGCGCGCCCTGTGGAAGGACGGACTCGCCGCCAGCGCCCTGACCGCCCTCCTCGTGGTGAACTGTCTCTTCCTCCTCAGTACGGGAGGGCCGGCCGCGTTCGTTCTGCTCCCCGTGCAGTTCGTCCTGCTGGCGACACTGGCGGTGTACTCCCTGTCCCTCGCGGCCGGGATCGCCGTGAACGCCTCCGACGAGTTCCGGCGCCGCGCGGCCGCACTGGCCTTCGGTTCGCCGCGTCGCGGTCTGGCCCTCCTGCTCGTCCTGCTGCTCGCCCCCCTTGCGGTCCTGCCCGTTCCCCTCGGCCCCCTACTGCTCGGACCCACCATCCCCCTGCTCCTCGCCCTCTCCCTCCACGCGCCCGTCAAGAAGAGGAATCCAGCATGAGAGTCACTCGGTACGCCGTTTCCGCCGCTGCCTTACTCGTTCTGACGGGAGCCTCGGTTCCCGCGGTGGCCGCCGTCGCGCCCCCGGTCGGGGCAGGCGTCCCACCCCTGGGTGCCCACGACGTCTACGTCTCACCGCAAGGCAGCGACACCAACCCCGGCACGCGCAAGGCGCCCTTCGCCGGCATCCAGCGGGCCCTGGACGTGGCCGGCCCCGGAACAACCGTGCACCTGGCACCGGGACGGTACCTTCAGGACTTCGTCAGCCGGAGCCCCGGGGTTACCATCAGCGGGCCCCGGTCCGCCGTGGTCCAGGGAACGGGCGCCGGCCGAGCAGTGGGGGAGATCCAGCACGACAGCGTCCGGCTGACCGGGTTCACCGTCGACGGCCTGGTCGGCGACGCCACCGAGAAGTCCGGCTACCGCAAAAAACTGCTGTATGTCATGAGCGCGACACCAGGTGACGGTGTCGACGGCCTGCGCGTCGACCGCATGACCTTCCGCAACGCCGGTGAGGAATGCGTACGACTGCGCTACCTGGTCACCGGCGCAGAGGTCGCCCACAACCGGATCACCGGATGCGGCGTGTGGGACTTCCGCTTCGCCGACGGCGGCAAGGTGGGCGAGGGCATCTACCTGGGCACGGCACCCGAGCAGCAGGGTATGAACGGCGCCCCGGACGACCGGCCGGACGTCAGCCGCGACAACTGGATCCACCACAACAGGATCGACACCCAGGGCAACGAGTGCGTGGACATCAAGGAGAACTCCACCGCGAACCTGGTCGAGCACAACGACTGCACAGGTCAGCGTGACCCCAACTCCGCGGGCCTGGACGCGCGTGGCAGCGGCAACACGTTCCGGGCCAACCGCTCGCACCACAACGTCGGAGCTGGCGTCCGGGTCGGTGGCGACACCCCCACGGACGGCATCCACAACACCATCGAGGACAACGTCCTCCTCTCCAACACTGCGGGGGGCATCAAGTTCGAAGCCACCCCGCAGGGCCGGGTGTGCGGTAACACCCTGGCCGGCAACACCGGCGGCGACGCGACAGGCACCTACGGGAACGAGTACGAGCCGTCGCGCCCCTGCTGACCGCAGAAGAAGGCACCCGACACGACCGACAGTGAGGAATCAGCAGACATGAACCGCACCCGCAAGCGCACTCTCGCCACCACAGGCGTGGCCGCACTCTCCGCCCTGGCCGCCCTCACCCTCCCGCTCACCACCGCGGGCACCGCCACCGCCGCCGCCCCCTGCGACTACCCCGCCCAGCAGCTCAACCTGACCAACTGGAAGGTCACCCTGCCGACCGGCTCCAGCGGCTCGCCCACCGAGGTCAAGCAGCCCGCTCTTGCGACCTTCTCGTCCAGCCCCTGGTTCACCGTGAACTCCGCGTGCACCGGCGTCCAGTTCCGGTCGGCGGTCAACGCCGTCACGACACCCAACTCCAGCTACGGGCGCGCCGAGCTGCGCGAGATGACCGACAACGGAACCAAGAACGCCTCCTGGTCGGCGACGTCCGGCACCCACACCATGACCTTCCGGGAGGCGTTCAACAAGCTTCCCAACGACAAGCCGCACGTCGTCGGCGCGCAGATCCACGACGGCGACGACGACGTCACCGTCTTCCGTCTGGAAGGCACCAGCCTCTACATCACCAAGGGCGACAACACCCACCACAAGCTGGTGACCAGCAACTACCAGCTGAACACGGTCTTCGAGGGCAAGTTCGTCGTCAGCGGCGGCCAGATCAAGGTCTACTACAACGGCGTCCTCCAGACCACGATCCCGCACACCGCGTCCGGCAACTACTTCAAGGCCGGCGGCTACACCCAGGCCAACTGCGGCAACTCGTCCCCGTGCAGCAGCTCCAACTACGGACAGGTGACCGTCTACAAGCTCCAGGTCACTCACTCCTGACGGCGAACGGTGCCGGGCCTCGGGTAAGGAGGCCCGGCACCTCCGACGCACCGTACAGCGAGTAGTGCCGCACACCCACCCCGCCCCCTGCCCTCCTGCCGCCCGGCACTCCCGGAAGGAACGGACCACGCCCGGCCGGACGGCCTCGCGGCCAAGGCCGTGGGACGGCAGGTGCGCCCCGACGTCGGCCCGGCGCACCCGTGGGCCCGGCCCGGGCCTGCAGCTCGTGGCCGATGTCCGCGGCTGTGGCCCCTCGACCGCACCAGAGGGGCCACACAGCCGTGTTCAGAAGCAGAGCCCTCACTACAGACAGGACACGAAGCACCAGTGAACCGCGCCAACAGCTCATCGCCCGCGCAGCCGGAATGCCCGGTCACCCGGGAGATCTTCGCCCGCGGCCTGATCGCGATCCTCCGCGCGCCCACCACCGCGCACTTCCCGGCCGTTGTCGACACGCTGCTCGGCGCGGGAATCCACGCCATCGAGATAACTCTCACCACCCGAGGCGCCCTGCGGTGCATCCGTGACCTCAAGGCCGCATACGGCTCCGAGGCGGTCATCGGGGCGGGAACGGTCCTGACCGGCAGCGAGGCACAGGCGTGCGCCGACGCCGGCGCCACATTCGTCGTCTCGCCCGTCGCGGCCGGCGATGTCGTCCGTACGGCCCGCGCCGCAGGCATCGCCACCTACCCCGGCGCGCTCACCCCCACCGAGATCCACACCGCGGCCGGCACCGGGGCGCCCGCTGTGAAACTCTTCCCCGCCTCGGCCGTCTCGCCCCGGTACATCTCCGACCTGCACGGTCCTCTGCCGGACATCCCCATCATCCCGACCGGGGGCATCTCCCTGACCGACATTCCGGGATGGATGGCGGCCGGTGCCGCCGCCGTGGGACTCGGCACACCTCTCATCGGCGCGGCCGCGACGGAGGGCGTGGACAAGGACCTCGCCGCCCGCAGCCGCCAAGCGGTCGACGCCGT
This sequence comes from Streptomyces sp. NPDC047706, assembly GCF_043204795.1. Taxonomy (NCBI): domain Bacteria; kingdom Bacillati; phylum Actinomycetota; class Actinomycetes; order Kitasatosporales; family Streptomycetaceae; genus Streptomyces; species Streptomyces sp. NPDC047706. Next base: position 67,215 of record NZ_JBIDCW010000008.1, read on the forward strand.
CACCGAAGCCCGGGCGGCACGGTGACGCGCCCTCTCACCGCCCCCGCAACGCGAACCGCGGGCGGTCTGCTCACCTTCGGCGAAACGATGGGGCTGGTCGCCGCGACCGGCATCGGCACCCTGGAACACGCACGCGACTTCACCTTCGGCGTCGGCGGCGCCGAGAGCAACGTCGCCATTGGAGTCGCACGCCTCGGCGCTCCGGCCACCTGGATCGGACGCGTGGGAAGCGACGCTGCGGGGGACCTCGTCGACCGCCGTCTGCGAGCCGAAGGCATCCGGACCATCGCGGTGCGGGACACGTCGTTCACGGGCCTCATGGTCCGCCACCAGCGGGCCGCCGGCGTGGTCCACGTCGACTACCACCGCGCCGGATCGGCCGGATCCCGTCTCACCTCCCGCGACATCCCCGTGGACACGGTCCAGCAGGCCGCGATCCTGCACTTGAGCGGCATCACCCCAGCCCTGAGCACCTCCGCCCGCGAAGCCACCTGGCACGCCGTCGCCGCCGCCAAGGCGCACGACGTGCTCGTCAGTGTCGACGTCAACTACCGCAGCAAGCTCTGGCACCGGGATACCGCCGGACCCGAACTGCGAGAACTCGTCGCAGCGGCGGACATCGTCTTTGCCGGAATCGAGGAAGCCCAGCTCGTCCTCCATTCCCGAGCCGATGCCCCCGAACGTCTGGCCATGGACCTGGCGGCGATGGGCCCGGCCGAGGCCGTCATCAAGACCGGCGCCCAGGGTTGCACCGCCCGGCTCGACGGCGTGACGCACGTCGAGCCGGCGCTGCCCGTTTCCGTCGTCGACACCGTCGGAGCCGGCGACGCCTTCGTGGCAGGCTACCTCGCAGAGCACCTGGAGGGCGGCGACCCTGCCCAACGCCTCCGGACGGCCTGCGCGACGGGCGCGTACGCCGTGTCCGTGCCGGGGGACTGCGAGCTACTGCCGACTCGGGGTGAGCTGGCGGCCTTCCTGACGGCCGGGGACATCCTCCGATGACTCCCAGCCCTTGAGCCGGACCCGTGTACGTATCCGCACCCACCTGTCAGGATCGCCGTGTGGCCGCGTCTCCTGTGACCTTGGAAAGAATCACGCTCGACGACTGGCGAGCCGTTCACTCATGGGCTCATCTCGCCGAGGCTTGCCGCTTCCAGACCTGGGGACCGAACACCGAGGAACAGACGCGCGCCTTCGTGGAGGCGGCAGCCGACGCCTGGTCGCAACGCCTTCCGCGGAGACTCGTCCATACCGCCCGGGTGGGGGGCACCGTGCTCGGTATGGGCGAGTTGCACCTTCGCAGTCGCCTGCAGCGCCAGGGCGAGATCACCTACGTCGTGCATCCGCGAGCGTGGGGGCAAGGCATCGGCACGGAGATCGGGCGCCTACTTCTCTCACTCGGCTTCACCCAGTTGGGGCTTCACCGGGTCTACGCCACCTGCGACCCGCGGAACGTTGGGTCGTCCCGGGTGCTCACCAAGCTCGGCATGACCTACGAGGGGCACCTGCGGCACACTGCACGGATCCGGGACGGCTGGCGGGACTCGCTGGTCTTCAGCGTCCTCGAGGAGGAATGGCGTGCTGGGGCACGGAGCGACGCCGACGCAGCCGGGCCGACCACCGACAACTGAGGTGTGCGAGGTGCCTTGGCCGTCGGCACCATGATTGGACCGGCTCCGCAGCCGGGGGTTACGTCCGCTCGAGCGGTGTATCGACGGCCGCTCGGTGATCTCGTCCTGAAGTTGTGCGGTGACGCGGCGGCAGCAGATGAGTGTGCAGGCGAGGCTGGTGAAGGCGAGGAAGTGCCCGGCTTTGCGTTCGTAGCGGGGGTGGAGGCGGCGGCAGCCGGCGAGCCAGGCCCTGGTCCGTACGATGGTCCAGCGATGTCGCCCGGGTCGCCGTGAGTTGTCGATGCCCTTGCGCGCAATGCGGTGCTGGATGCCTCGCTGTGCCAGCCATTGCCGCAGATGGCGGTAGTCGTATCCCTTGTCGGCGTGGAGCTTGGCGGGCCTGCGGCGACGGGGGCCGCGGCGGGAGCGGATCGGGGGTATGCCCTTCACGAGCGGGGCCAGGGCCTTGCTGTCGTGGACGTCGGCGTCGGAGATCCCGACGGACAGGGGCAGACCGGTCCGCTCGGTGATCAGATGGATCTTCGAGCCGTACGCGCCCGGTCGACAGGATTCGGACCGCTGCGGGAGCCGAGTTCGTCGAGGACCAGACGGTGGAGCTCGGCCCGCACCCGGGCCTTCGTCCACTCGGTGAAGCGGCGGTGGGCCGTCGCGCCGGACGGGCCGAACGAGGCCGTCGGCAGTTGCTGCCATGTGCAGCCCGAGGTCGCCACGAACACGATCGCGGCCAGCACCTCACGATCGCCGTGACGACGCCGGCCGCCACCCTTGCAGCTTTCAGATGTCGCGGAAGATCTCGATCTGCGCCCCGATCGAGTTCAGCCGCTCGGCCAGATCCTCGTAACCCCGGTTGATGACATAGACGTTGCGCAGCACCGACGTCCCCTCCGCCGCCATCATCGCCAGCAGGACGACCACGGCGGGACGCAGGGCCGGCGGGCACATCATCTCGGCGGCGCGCCAGCGGGTGGGGCCCTCCACCAGGACGCGGTGGGGGTCCAGCAGCTGGAGCCTGCCGCCGAGGCGGTTCAGGTCCGTGAGGTAGATGGCCCGGTTGTCGTACACCCAGTCGTGGATGAGCGTCTTGCCCTGCGCGACCGCCGCGATCGCCGCGAAGAACGGGACGTTGTCGATGTTCAGGCCGGGGAACGGCATGGGGTGGATCTTGTCGATCGGCGCCTCCAGCTTGGAGGGCCGCACGGTGAGGTCCACCAGCCGGGTACGGCCGTTGTCGGCGACGTACTCGGGGGTGCGGTCGTGGTCGAGGCCCATCTCCTCCAGTACCGCCAGCTCGATCTCCAGGAACTCGATCGGCACCCGGCGCACCGTCAGCTCGGACTCGGTGACCACGGCGGCGGCGACCAGGCTCATCGCCTCGACCGGGTCCTCGGAGGGGGAGTAGTCCACGTCGGCGTCGATGGTCGGCATGCCGTGCACGGTGAGCGTGGTGGTGCCGATGCCCTCGACCTTGACGCCGAGCGCCTCCAGGAAGAAGCAGAGGTCCTGGACCATGTAGTTGGAGGAGGCGTTGCGGATGACGGTCACGCCGTCGTGGCGGGCGGCGGCGAGCAGCGCGTTCTCGGTGACCGTGTCGCCGCGCTCGGTCAGCACGATCGGGCGGTCCGGCCGCACGGACCGGTCGATGACGGCGTGGTACTGACCCTCCGTCGCCGTGACGTCCAGCCCGAACCGGCGCAGCGCGATCATGTGCGGCTCGATGGTCCGCGTACCGAGGTCGCAGCCGCCGGCGTACGGCAGCTTGAAGCGGTCCATGCGGTGCAGCAGCGGGCCGAGGAACATGATGATGGAGCGGGTGCGCCGGGCCGCCTCGGCGTCGATGGAGGCCAGGTCCAGATCGGCCGGCGGCACGATCTCCAGGTCGACGCCGTCGTTGATCCACCGGGTACGGACGCCGATGGACCCGAGCACCTCCAGGAGGCGGTACACCTCCTCGATGCGGGCGACCCGACGCAGCACCGTGCGCCCCTTGTTGAGCAGTGAGGCGCACAGCAGTGCGACGCACGCGTTCTTGCTCGTCTTCACATCGATGGCCCCGGACAGCCGGCGACCGCCGACCACCCTCAGGTGCATCGGGCCCGCGTAGCCCAGAGAGACGATCTCACTGTCGAGAGCTTCACCGATTCGGGCGATCATCTCAAGGCTGATGTTCTGATTGCCGCGCTCGATGCGATTGACGGCACTCTGACTGGTGCCGAGAGCCTCGGCAAGCTGCGACTGTGTCCAGCTCCGGTGCTGCCGGGCGTCACGGATGAGCTTGCCGATGCGTACGAGGTAGTCGTCTGCCATGGGGCTGAGGCTATCTCAGATATGAGATGGCGCCTTCTGGGGGGTCCATCGGGGTGACGACCCGTCAACGCCGCCGTGCCGAACGGGTCCTGCGCCATCCGAAAGGTCCGGGCAAATCCATCGATGTCGTACGACGTCCGGTGCTGCTGTGAGTGCGACGCGGGCCGTTCTTGCCGCCCGTCGTGATGGACCAGGAGCGCCGGTTGATGTTCAGCCGCACCCCCGGCAGGATCTGGAAGCTCTTACGGAACGTGAGTGGCATCTGCGCCTCCATCCAGTGCTCGCCGGCCTTCCCGGCTCACCTTCGGTTACCCCGGCTCGGCGCACTGATGACCGAAAAGGGGAGGGGGGTCGCGCAGAGGGCGGGGCGAACGAGATCACACCGGGTCCGGGCATGACCGTCCAGCCCCTATGTACTAGAGTTATCTCGACATCGAGATATCTGCCTGGGCGCACCGCGGCCGCCACCCCAGTAAGGGTGACCTAACTTAGCCTTACCTCAGCGGATTGGCCAAGACGGCGTGGCGGCAGGATGCGGTGGTACGCGCACATGAATGAAGGAGACTGTCGTGTCGGCGAACAGCTTCGACGCCCGCAGCACGCTGCAGGTGGGCGACGAGTCGTACGAGATCTTCCGCCTGGACAAGGTGGAGGGCTCGGCCCGGCTCCCCTACAGCCTTAAGGTCCTGCTGGAGAACCTGCTCCGCACCGAGGACGGCGCGAACATCACCGCCGACCACATCCGCGCCCTCGGCGGCTGGGACTCGCAGGCCCAGCCGTCCGAGGAGATCCAGTTCACGCCGGCCCGCGTGATCATGCAGGACTTCACCGGCGTCCCCTGTGTCGTCGACCTCGCCACCATGCGTGAGGCGGTCAAGGAGCTCGGCGGCGACCCGGCGAAGATCAACCCGCTGGCCCCGGCCGAGCTGGTCATCGACCACTCCGTCATCGCCGACAAGTTCGGCACCGACGACGCCTTCAAGGTGAACGTCGACCTGGAGTACGGCCGCAACAAGGAGCGCTACCAGTTCCTGCGCTGGGGCCAGACCGCCTTCGACGAGTTCAAGGTCGTCCCGCCCGGCACCGGCATCGTCCACCAGGTGAACATCGAGCACCTGGCCCGCGTCGTCATGGTCCGCGACGGCAAGGCCTACCCCGACACCCTGGTCGGCACCGACTCGCACACCACCATGGTCAACGGCCTCGGTGTCCTCGGCTGGGGCGTCGGCGGCATCGAGGCCGAGGCCGCGATGCTCGGCCAGCCGGTCTCCATGCTCATCCCGCGCGTCGTCGGCTTCAAGCTCACCGGTGAGCTCAAGCCGGGCACCACCGCCACCGACCTGGTGCTCACCATCACCGAGATGCTGCGCAAGCACGGCGTCGTCGGCAAGTTCGTCGAGTTCTACGGCGAGGGTGTGGCGGCCACGAGCCTCGCCAACCGCGCCACCATCGGCAACATGTCGCCGGAGTTCGGCTCCACCGCCGCGATCTTCCCCGTAGACGACGAGACGCTGAACTACCTGCGTCTGACCGGCCGCTCCGAGCAGCAGGTCGCACTGGTCGAGGCGTACGCCAAGGAGCAGGGCCTGTGGCTGGACCCGGCCGCCGAGCCGGACTTCTCCGAGAAGCTGGAGCTCGACCTCTCCACGGTCGTCCCCTCCATCGCCGGCCCCAAGCGCCCGCAGGACCGCATCGTCCTCGCGAACGCCGCCGAGCAGTTCAAGCAGGACGTCCGCAACTACGTCGACGCCGTGGACGAGGCGGGCCAGGAGTCCTTCCCGGCCTCCGACGCCCCGGCCGTCACCCCGAACGGCGCCCCGTCCAACCCGGTCACCGTGACCGCCCCCGACGGCACCTCGTACGAGATCGACCACGGTGCGGTGACGGTCGCGGCCATCACCTCCTGCACCAACACCTCCAACCCCTACGTCATGGTCGCCGCCGCCCTCGTGGCCAAGAAGGCGGTCGAGAAGGGCCTGACCCGCAAGCCGTGGGTCAAGACCACCCTCGCCCCGGGCTCCAAGGTCGTCACCGACTACTTCGAGAAGGCGGGCCTGACCCCGTACCTCGACAAGGTCGGCTTCAACCTCGTCGGCTACGGCTGCACCACCTGCATCGGCAACTCCGGCCCGCTGCCGGAGGAGGTCTCCCAGGCCGTCAACGACCACGACCTCGCCGTCACCTCGGTCCTCTCCGGCAACCGGAACTTCGAGGGCCGTATCAACCCCGACGTCAAGATGAACTACCTGGCGTCCCCGCCGCTGGTCGTCGCCTACGCGATCGCCGGTTCCATGAAGGTGGACGTCACCAAGGACGCCCTGGGCACCGACCAGGACGGCAAGCCGGTCTACCTCCAGGACATCTGGCCGACCGAGGCCGAGGTCAACGACGTCGTCGCGGGCGCCATCGGCGAGGACATGTTCTCCAAGTCCTACAGCGACGTCTTCGCCGGCGACGCCCAGTGGCAGGCGCTGCCGATCCCGACCGGCAACACCTTCGAGTGGGACGCCGAGTCCACCTACGTGCGCAAGCCCCCGTACTTCGAGGGCATGCGGATGGAGCCGGACCCGGTGCAGGACATCGCCGGCGCCCGGGTGCTCGCCAAGCTGGGCGACTCGGTCACCACCGACCACATCTCCCCGGCCGGTGCCATCAAGGCCGACACCCCGGCCGGCCAGTACCTCACGGAGCACGGCGTCGAGCGCCGCGACTTCAACAGCTACGGCTCCCGCCGCGGCAACCACGAGGTCATGATCCGCGGTACGTTCGCCAACATCCGCCTGCGCAACCAGATCGCGCCGGGCACCGAGGGCGGCTACACGCGCGACTTCACGCAGGACGGCGGCCCGGTCTCCTTCATCTACGACGCCTCGCGCAACTACATCGAGCGGGGCATCCCGCTGGTCGTCCTCGCGGGCAAGGAGTACGGCTCCGGCTCGTCCCGCGACTGGGCGGCCAAGGGCACCGCGCTCCTCGGCGTCAAGGCCGTCATCGCCGAGTCGTACGAGCGTATCCACCGCTCCAACCTCATCGGCATGGGCGTCCTGCCGCTGCAGTTCCCCGAGGGCGGGTCCGCCGCGTCCCTCGGCCTGACCGGCGAGGAGACCTTCTCCTTCACCGGCGTCACCGAGCTGAACGACGGCACCACGCCGCGCACGGTGAAGGTCACCACCGACACGGGCGTCGAGTTCGACGCGGTCGTCCGCATCGACACCCCCGGTGAGGCCGACTACTACCGCAACGGCGGCATCATGCAGTACGTGCTGCGCAGCCTGATCCGCAAGTAGGGGATCGGGTTAGGGCGATCGGGCCGCACCCCCGGCAACGGGGGTGCGGCCCTCGTCGTGCCCGGGGAGCCGCTACGGGTGGCCGGCCGGCCGCTGGGCCGACTGCTGGTACGCCCGCAGCTTCTCGGGCGCCAGGACCCAGTAGGTCCCGTCGATGCCGTCAGGCCCCACGGTGAGGCTCACCAGAGCGACGGGGCCCCCGTCCTGGGTCAGCAGCGCGCCGGGCATGCCGTTGACGGCGACCACGCTGTACTCCGCGCGGGGGAAGAACTTCTTGGCGGACCCGCAGACCATGGCCACCCGCTCGGCCCCCACGATCTTGACCCGGGCGACGCCGCGCATGCCGTTGCCGTCCGCGTAGGCGACCGCGTCGGCCGACAGCACGTGCTCCAGCGCGGCCACGTCGCCGTCGCGCGCGGCCGCCACGAACGCGTCGAGCAGCCGCCGGTGCTGTGCCGTGTCGACGGGTTCCCGGCGTTCGGCGGACAGGCGTTTGCGGGCCCGGCTGACGATCTGCCGGGTGTTGGCCTGCGTCAGCCGCAGCATGTTCGCGATCTCGTCGTAGGCGTAGTCGAACGCCTCCCGCAGCACGTAGGCCGCCCGCTCCACGGGGTTCAGCTTCTCCAGGACCAGCAGCACGGCCAGCTCCAGCGCCTCGCCGCGCTCCGCGCCGACCTGGGGATCCACACTGGTGTCCACGGGCTCCGGCAGCCACGGGCCCACGTAGGCCTCACGGCGGACCCGCGCCGACTGAGCCACGTTGATCGCCAGCCGAGTGGTGATCTTCGCCAGATAGGCGGCGGGCTCGAGCACCGTGCTCCGGTCGACCTCCTGCCACCGCATCCACACGTCCTGCACCACGTCCTCGGCCTCGGACACGCTGCCCAGGATGCGGTACGCGATGCCGAACAGCCGGGGACGCAGCTGCTCGAACTCCTCCGCAGCCTCCTTCAGAGAGTCCTCGCCGGGGGGCTGTCCCTGGTCCATGTGCCGATGCCTCCGCTGTTCGACCGTCGTGCCCCCGGGGCAGGCGTTCCTCCGGTGCAGGGAGGGCCCGCCCACAGCGATCCTACGGCGGCCACCCGGCGGGAGGCACACAGGGCGAGCGGCGTCTCCCGCGAAGAATCGCGCGGGAGACGCCGCACCGGACCCGGTGGCCCTACCGGCCGAGCAGCTCGACCTCCGAGAGCGCCGCCTCCCCGGAGGTGAGGACCAGGCGGTACCCGGCGTAGTCCCCGGCCCGCGGCACGGAGAACGCCCGGGTCTGCCGGTCCCACCGGAAGGACTCGCCCGCGCGCTCGTCCAGCGTCCGCCACCTCGTGCCGTCCGCCGTGCCCTGGAGCTTCCACCCGCTCGGTGCCTTCGTGCGGTCGGCGGAGGTGAGCGTGTACTGGACGGCCTTCGCCCGCCCGGACACCGGCAGCTCCACGGACGTCAGGCTCGCGTTCGTCGCCGAGGTGTTGTCGAAGAGCGCGCCCTCGCCCGTGGTCAGGTCCGTGCGAGGCGCCGGCACCTTGTCGTCCTGGGTGATGGAGACCGGTGCCGCGTTCCTGCCCGTGCCCCACCTGGACGGCTTCGGCCCCATGTCGAACTCCAGCACCCCGCCCCTGGCCAGCAGCGAGTGCGGGAGCGAGGTCGAGGTCCAGCCGCGGCCGTTGACCTTCAGGCCCTGCACGTAGATGTTCTTCGCGCTGTTCTTCGGCGCCCGGACCACCAGGTCCCGGCCGTTGTCCAGGTGGACGGTCGCCTTGGTGAACAGCGGTGAGCCGACCGCGTACTCGCCGCTGCCCATCACCAGCGGGTAGAAGCCGAGCGCGGAGAAGAGGAACCAGGCCGACTGCTCGCCGTTGTCCTCGTCGCCGTGGTAGCCCTGGCCGATCTCGCTGCCGGTGTAGAGGCGGGACAGCACCTCGCGCACCTTCTCCTGTGCCTTCCAGGGCCGGCCGGCCGCGTCGTACATGTAGATCGCGTGATGGGCGACCTGGTTGGAGTGCCCGTACATGCCCATCCGGACGTCCCGGGCCTCGGTCATCTCGTGGATGACACCGCCGTAGGAGCCGACGAACTCGGGCGAGGCCGTCTCCGGGGTCGCGAAGTACTCGTCCAGCTTCTCGCCGAGCCCGTCCCGGCCGCCGTAGAGGTTGGCGAGCCCGCGGCTGTCCTGCGGGGCGGTGAAGGCGTAGCCCCAGCCGTTGGTCTCGGTGTAGTCGTAACCCCACACACGCGGGTCGTACTTCGACGACTCGACCCGCCACTCGCCCTGTGCGTCGCGGCCCTGGAAGAAGCCGGCCTCGGAGTCGAAGAGGTTCACGTACTCCTGGGCACGGTTCAGGAAGTACTCCGACTCCTCCTTGTAGCGCTTCTCCCCGGTCTTCTCGTACAGCGTCCGGCCCATCCGGGAGATGCCGTAGTCGTTGAGGTAGCCCTCCAGCGCCCACGACAGGCCCTCGTGCGTCTCGGTGCTGGTCCAGCCGAGGAAGGGGGAGGTCGCCATGCCCTTGCGGCCCACGCCCGAGGACGGCGGCACCACGGTCGCGTTCTTCACCGCCGCGTCGTACGCCGCCTTCGCGTCGAAGTCGACGCCCTTGACGTACGCGTCCGCGAACGCGACGTCCGAGGAGGTGCCGGTCATCAGGTCCGCGTACCCCGGCGAGGACCAGCGTGAGGTCCAGCCGCCGTCCTTGTACTGCTGCACGAAGCCGTCGACCATCTCTCCCGCCTGGCGGGGCGTCAGCAGCGAGTACGCCGGCCACGTGGTGCGGTAGGTGTCCCAGAAGCCGTTGTTGACGTAGACCTTGCCGTCGACGATCTTCGCCCCGGTGTGGGTCGGGGTGTCCTGACCCGTCATGGGCGAGAACGGCGAGGCGTACTTGTAGGTGGAACCGACCTTCTCGAAACCGGAGTTGGGGTACAGGTAGAGCCGGTAGAGGCTGGAGTACAGCGTGGTCAGCTGGTCCGGCGTCGCGCCCTCGACCTCGACCTTGCCGAGCAGCCGGTCCCACAGCCGCTGCGCCTTCGCCTTCACCGTCTCGAAGGAGGTGCCCTGCGGGATCTCCTGGCGCAGGTTGTCCTTGGCCTGATCGACGCTGATCAGCGAGGTCGCCAGGCGCAGGGTGACCGTGCGGTCGGCGCCCGCGTCGAACCGCAGGTGGCCCTTCACCCCGCTCGAGAAGCCCTCCTTCACCGGTTTGTCGAAGGTGCCGTAGACGAAGAGCCGGGTCGCGCCGGTCGACAGGCCGGACTTCACGTCCGAGTAGCCTGTCACCACGCCGTTGGCCTTGTCGAGGGTCAGACCCGCCTGGTCGGTCACGTTGTCGAAGAGCACGCTCGCGTCGTCGCCGGGGTAGGTGAAGCGGAGCATCGCCGCGTGGTCCGTCGGGGTCATCTCGGCCTTGAGGCCGTTCTCGAAGCGCACCCCGTAGTAGTGGGGCCGCGCGACCTCGTTCTCGTGCCGGAAGGCCAGCGCACGCGCCGTACGGGCGATGTCCGGGGTGCCGGTGGCGGCGGACGGCATCACCTGGAAGGTCTGCCGGTCGCCCATCCAGGGGCTCGGTTCGTGACTGGCGCTGAACGCCTGGATCGTCGGCAGGTTGTCCGCGTTGTTCGCACGCGCGTAGTCGTACAGCCAGCTGAGCGAACCCGCGTTGGTCACCGGCGTCCAGAAGTTGAAGCCGTGCGGCACGGCGGTCGCCGGGAAGTTGTTGCCGCGCGAGAATCCGCCGCTGGAGTTGGTGCCGCGCGTGGTGAGCGCGTAGTCCGACAGGTGCGCCCTGGGCTTCTCCGGGGCCTTCACGGCCAGCGACACGTCGTCCACCCAGCCGCGGAACTTCGCCGGGCCGGTGGGGGAGTCGTACGCCACCAGGATCCGGTCGACGGTCTTGCCGGCCGCCACCGAGCCGATCCGGGAGACGACGTTGTTCCACTGGTTGACGTACAGCACCTTGGCCTCGCCCTGCCCGCGCGGGCTGAGGCCGAAGCCGTGCTGGTCCCGCGCCCCGAGGCCGCTCAGGTGGGTGCCGTCGGTGAACGCGAGGTCGACGGAGACGTTGGTGGCGGCGTAGTCCCGGTCGCCGTCCGCCATCGACGGGAAGATCCGGTACGAGAGCGCGGTGTCCCGGCCGACGGCCACGTCGACGTCGAAGATCTTGTTGTACGAGTACGCGCGGCCGTCCGCCACGTGCCGCCCCGCGTACCGCAGCGCCCGCTTGCCGGTGAAGCCGGCTCCCGCCTTCGCGGTGGGCGAGCCGCTCGGGCCGCGGTCGACCAGCGACAGCATGTCCTGCGGGACCGGTCCCTCGCCGCCGCCGGTGGAGAACTGCACGTCCGCCAGCTGGAGGATGGTTCCGCCGTTGTTCTTGGTGATGTCCAGCCGGTAGTGCCGGAACTCGGCGGCGGCGGCCTCCGCTATGTCGTACGTCTTCGTCTGGAAACGCTCCGGGAAGGTCTCGCCGGAGCGGGTGTCCAGCGTCTTCCAGTCCTTGCCGTCGGTGGAGCCCTTCAGGGTCCAGTCCGCCGGGTCCCGTTCGGCGTGGTCGTTGGCCGAGGTGAGGGCGTACCGGGCCAGTTTCACCGGCGCGTCCAGGTCGAACTCGACCCAGCCCGTGGGCGTGAACGTCAGCCACTTGGTGGTGGGCTCGATGTCGACCAGGCTCTCCTTCACCTCGCCGGCCCCGGCGTTCTCGCCGTTCGCCCGCACGTCGGTGACGTGGTCGGTGACGTTGCCCGGAATGCCGCTGCTGTAGCCGCCGTCCACGCCCGCGGCCCGCTTGCTCCCGTCCGGCGCGGTGTCGACGGTGTTCAGCCAGTCCGGTGCCGGGTCCCCCGTTTCGAACGAGGAGGTGAACTCCCGATCGGCCGCGGGTGCTTCCGGAAGGGCGACGGCCACGCCCTGGGAACCGACGGCCATGACAAAGGCGGCCGTTGTCACGACCGCCGTACTCCATCTGTGCCGACCTCTGTGCCGCATCCGCCAACCCACTCCCTGCACGTTGTGGACAACGTTGTCAATTTCCGTGCGCAAGGACCAGTAGTGACTCAAGTGGCCGATCCTGTCAAGGGTGTTGACTGTGCCGTTCGAGACCTATGTCGCGGATTTTTCCGGCAAGGCGCCCACCGGCGACTCGTATTTCCGCGAGGTCTCAACTCGGAAAAGACCGACGGCGAACCTTGCATTCGATCTTGCTCCGTCGGCGGGAAGTGGACTATACCTGTCGGCGATTCACATGATGCGCACTTCCCGCACGACCCTGCTTGACCCGACCGCGGTGCCGGGGAGGATCCGGTTCACCGCCTGAGTCCTGTTCAGAAGGCGAGGACTTGAGCATGGGATCCCCATCCGCAGAGAACCCCGGCGCCGATGGCGTCGGCCGCCGTGCACTGATCAAACGCTCCGCCGCGCTCGGCCTGGTCTCCGTACCCGCGATGAGCTTCCTGTCCGCCTGTGCCAGTGGCGGCGGGGATGACGAACCGTCCGACGGCACCCAGGGCAAGACGTCGAAGGACAACCCCTTCGGCGTGAAGGAGGGCAGCAAGCTCGACGTCGTCATCTTCAAGGGCGGTTACGGCGACGACTACGCCAAGGCGTGGGAGGCCGCGTTCCAGAAGAAGTGGGGCGTCACCTCCACGCACACCGGAACGCAGGAGATCACCGGCAAGCTCCAGCCCCGTTTCAACGCGGGCAACCCGCCGGACATCGTGGACAACTCCGGCGCCCAGAAGATCAAGATCGATGTGCTGTACAAGAACGACCAGCTGCTCGACCTCGCCGAGGTGCTGGACGCGCCGAGCGTGGACGACCCCTCGAAGAAGGTCCGGGACACCGTCATTCCCGGCACCCTGGACCCGGGGCTGCAGAGCGGAAAGGTCGTCGCCCTCAACTACATCTACACGGTCTGGGGACTGTGGTATTCCGGAAAGCTTTTCGAGGAGAAGGGCTGGCAGGAGCCGAAGAGCTGGGACGACTTCCTGGCCATCTGCAAGGACGCGAAGTCGCAGGGCATCGGCGGGCTCGCGCACCAGGGCAAGTACCCGTACTACATCAACGTCGCCATCATGGACCTGATCGCCAAGAAGGGCGGACTGGACGCCATGAAGGCGATCGACAACCTCGACCCGAAGGCGTTCGTCGGCTCCGACGCGGCGCAGGCCGCCGTGGAGGCCGTCTACGAGGTCGTCGAAAAGGGCTACCTCATGCCCGGCACGAACGGGCTGGAGCACACCGAGGCACAGACCCGGTGGAACCAGTACAAGGCCGCGTTCATCACCAGCGGCTCCTGGCTGGAGAACGAGCAGCTGAAGCAGACGCCGTCCGACTTCGACATGAAGTTCCTTCCCATGCCGCTGCTGCCGGACAGCGTCATGCCGTTCGAGGCGATTCGCGCCGGCTCCGGTGAGCCATTCATCATCCCCTCCAAGGCGAAGAACCTGCCGGCCGCCAAGGAGTTCATGCGGATGATGCTGTCGCGGGAATGGTCGACGCTCTTCGCCAAGGAGGCGAACTCGCTGACCATACTCCAGGACGGGGTCGACCCCAGCGTCCAGCTGCGGCCCGGTACGCAGTCCACGGTCGAGGCGTCCAAGGCGGCGGGCGAGAACACTTTCCGATTCCTGTACACCGAGTGGTACAGCGAGATGGACACCGCGATCCAGAACGCGTCCAACGAGCTGATGGCGCGGCGGATCCAGCCCAAGGAGTGGCTGAAGAGGGCGCAGGCCGCGGTGGACAAGGCGGCGAAGGATCCCGCGTCCAAGAACAACCGTCGGGAATAGTTCTCCGGGGAATGCCGTGGGGTGCGGTGGACTGTGTGGTGCGGGCCTTCACCGGCTTGTCGCGCGGTTCCCCGCGCCCCTTCGGGTCGGGACAGCAGGGGCAGGTTTCATGCGCAAGGGGCAGTACCGGTTCGTCGCGGGGTTTCTCCTGGTTCCCGTGGCGCTCTATCTCGTCTTCGTCATCTGGCCGTACATCCAGACGTTCGGGTACTCCCTGACCGACTGGAAGGGGCAGTCGCAGACCTTCGACTTCGTCGGTCTCGACAACTACAAGGCGTTGTTCCAGGACGACATCTTCATGGGTGCCATCCGGCACAACATCCTGTTCCTGGTCTTCATCCCGGTGATCACCATTCTGCTCGCGCTGTTCTTCGCCTTCATGCTGAACGCGGGCGGGCGCAGCCGGGCCGGCGGGGTCGCGGGCGTGGCCGGGTCCAGGTTCTACAAGGTGGTGTACTTCTTCCCGCAGGTGCTCTCGCTGGCGATTCTCGCGGTGCTCTTCGGCGCCGTGTACCGCAGTGACAGCGGCGGCATGCTCAACGGCCTTCTGGTGAAGCTGGGCCTGGTCGACCCGGACAGTCCCGTCGAGTGGCTCAACGAACCCGACTTCGTGCTGTGGGCGCTGATCCTGGTCGTGGTGTGGCACGGCGTCGGCTTCTATCTGGTGCTCTTCTCCGCCGCCATGCAGTCCATCCCGCGGGACATCTACGAGGCCGCGCTCATCGACGGTGCCGGGCGGGCCCAGTCGTTCTTCCGTATCACCCTGCCGCTGCTGTGGGACTCCGTGCAGACCGCCTGGGTCTACCTCGGTATCGCGGCGATGGACATGTTCATCCTGGTGTCCACCATGACCTCGGGAGAGTTCGGCGGCGGACCGGACCACGCCAGCGAGGTCATGTCGACGGTGATGATGCGCAACTTCCTCTACTACGGGAAGAGCGGCTACGCCTGCGCCATGGGCGTCGTCATGCTCCTTCTCACCCTGATCCTGTCCGTGGTCATGCTGCGCGCCACCCGCCGCGAGCGCGTCGAGTTCTGAGCGGGAGAGACGACGATGAGCGCACCCATCAAGGAGAACGCCCCCGCCCTCGCCAAGGAGCCCTCGTACCGGCCCCCGGACCGGGCCGGTGAGCGGCGCGGCGAGGGCGTGGCGCTGAACGCGTTCTCGCACGGTTTCCTCGCCCTGTGGGCCCTGATGATCGTCCTGCCGCTGCTGTGGCTGGTCCTCAGCTCCTTCAAGACCGACTCGCAGATCGCGGGCTCGGCCTTCGGCTGGCCGCAGAACTGGTCCTTCGACGTGTTCACGCGCGCGTGGGAGAAGGGCATCGGCGACTACTTCTTCAACACGGTCGTCGTGCTCGTCTTCTCGGTGCCGCTGACCATGCTGTTCGGCTCGATGGCGGCGTACGTGCTGGCGCGCTACCAGTTCTGGGGAAACCGGCTGCTGTACTACTTCTTCGTGGCCGGCGCGATGTTCCCCGTGTTCCTGGCCCTGGTCCCGCTGTTCTTCATGGTGAAGCGGCTGGACATGCTGAACACGTACCAGGGCCTGATCCTGGTCTACGTCGCCTACTCGATGCCGTTCACCGTGTTCTTCATGCACGCCTTCTTCCGGACCCTGCCCACGGCGGTGTTCGAGGCGGCGATCCTGGACGGGGCCTCCCACAGCCGGACCTTCTTCCAGATCATGCTGCCGATGGCCAAGCCCGGCCTGATCAGCGTGGGGATCTTCAACATGCTCGGGCAGTGGAACCAGTTCATTCTGCCGACGGTCCTGATGCAGCCGCAGAGCGGTGACGATCCCGAGCGCTACGTCCTCACCCAGGGGCTCGTCCAGCTGGAACAGCAGCAGGGCTACGCCTCCGATCTGCCCGTGCTCTTCGCGGGTGTGACCATCGCCATGATCCCGATGCTGGTCGTGTACCTGTCGTTCCAGCGGCAGGTGCAGGCGGGGCTCACGTCGGCAACCCTGAAGTGAAGGGGCGATAGCTTCCCGTAACCGTTCGCACACACACCGCTTCCCGCCCTGGAAGCGGTGTGTGTGCTGTGCGCCCGGGCCGCTGAAACTGTTCAACCTCTTGACGGGAGGCAACCCGAACGGCTCAGCTTAGAGTTCACTAGTTGGACATAGACGGGGCCTCATCGAAGCGGTCCCGCGCGCGGGAGGTCGTCGTGGAGACTCCGGGGTCGCAGTCGTCGCTGCACCGAGCCAACCTGGAGCGCGTGGTCCGAGCCGTACGGCTGGCCGGATCCCTCACCCAGGCGGAGATCGCAAGGACGACCGGTCTGTCCGCGGCGACGGTCTCCAACATCGTCCGTGAGCTCAAGGACGGCGGAACGGTCGAGGTCACACCCACCTCGGCGGGTGGCCGCCGGGCCCGCAGCGTCTCGCTCAGCGGTGACGCCGGCATCGTCATCGGCGTCGACTTCGGCCACACCCACCTGCGCGTCGCGGTCGGGAACCTCGCCCACCAGGTGCTGGCCGAGGAGTCCGAGCCGCTGGACGTCGACGCCTCCGCCGCGCAGGGCTTCGACCGGGCGGAAGAGCTGGTCAACCGGCTGATCGCGGCGACCGGGGTGGACCGCGCCAAGATCGCCGGGGTGGGCCTCGGGGTGCCCGGCCCGATCGACGTGGAGTCCGGGACCCTGGGCTCCACGTCGATCCTGCCCGGCTGGACCGGCGCCCGGCCCGCCGAGGAGCTGCGGGGGCGGCTCGGCGTACCGGTGCACGTGGACAACGACGCCAACCTGGGTGCCCTGGGCGAGCTGGTCTGGGGCGGCGGCAAGGGCGTGCGGGACCTGGCGTACATCAAGGTGGCCAGCGGTGTCGGCGCGGGGCTGGTGATCGACGGGAAGATCTACCGGGGCCCTGGGGGCACCGCCGGGGAAATCGGACATATTACACTCGATGAGTCCGGCCCCGTCTGCCGCTGCGGAAACCGGGGCTGCCTGGAGACCTTCGCGGCCGCGCGCTACGTGCTCCCGCTCCTCCAGCCCAGCCACGGCAGTGACCTGACCATGGAGGGCGTCGTACGGCTGGCGCGGGACGGTGACCCGGGCTGCCGTCGGGTGATCGCCGATGTCGGCCGCCACATCGGCAGTGGAGTGGCCAACCTGTGCAACCTGCTGAACCCGAGCCGGGTGGTCCTCGGCGGTGATCTCGCCGAGGCCGGAGAGCTGGTGCTCGGGCCCATAAGGGAGTCCGTCGGCCGCTACGCCATCCCCAGCGCCGCGCGCCAACTGTCCGTTCTCCCAGGGGCACTTGGCGGCCGTGCGGAGGTGCTCGGGGCGCTCGCCCTCGCGCTCAGCGAGATGGGCGATTCGACACTTTTGGACGGTGGCGTCGGTGGCGCGCTTCCGGCCGTTGCACCTGCCTTCACTTAGAGAACGGATGGCACCGTTGCCAACCCGTTAAGGATTTACTTCTTGACGTCGCACGTGTGGCCGAGTTGACTTCCAGCCACCTCGGCCGCAACGACGCGGCCTCGTCAGGGAGGTTATGAAGTGAACACGCGTATGCGTCGTGCCGCCGTTGCCATTGCCGCGGGTGCCATGGCCGTCTCGCTGGCCGCTTGTGGCAGCGCTGAGGAAGCGGGCGGCGCCAGCGACGCCAGCGACGCCGGCGGCTCCGCCGCGAAGGGCGACAACATCAAGGTCGGCCTGCTCCTTCCGGAGAACAAGACCGCGCGTTACGAGAAGTTCGACCGGCCGCTGATCGAGAAGAAGATCAAGGAGCTGACGAACAACAAGGCGGAGATCCAGTACAACAACGCCCGCCAGGACGCCAACCTTCAGGCCCAGCAGGTCGACACGATGATCACCAACAAGGTGGACGTGCTGATCCTGGACGCCGTGGACGCCAAGGCCATCAAGAACTCCGTGCAGAAGGCCGCGGACGCCGGCATCAAGGTCGTCGCCTACGACCGCCTGGCCGAGGGCCCGATCAGCGCCTACACCTCGTTCGACAACGAGGAGGTCGGCCGCACCCAGGGCGAGGCCCTCCTCGAGGCCCTGGGCGACAAGGCCAAGGACAGCCAGATCGTCATGATGAACGGCTCGGTCACCGACCCGAACGCCGCCCAGTTCAAGAAGGGCGCGCACTCCGTTCTCGACGGCAAGGTGAAGATCGGCAAGGAGTTCGACACCAAGGAGTGGTCGCCGGACAACGCCAACTCCAACATGGAGGCGGCGATCACGGCGCTCGGCAAGAACAAGATCGCCGGTGTCTACTCCGCCAACGACGGCATGGCGGGCGGCATCATCACCGCCCTGAAGGCCGCGGGCATCGCCGACGTCCCGGTCACCGGCCAGGACGCCGAGCTGGCCGCCGTGCAGCGCATCATCATGGACCAGCAGTTCATGAGCGTCTACAAGTCCTACCCGCAGGAGGCCGAGGTCGCCGCCGAGATGGCGGTCGCCCTGGCCAAGGGTGAGGACCTGGGCGCCATCGCCAAGGACAAGGTCTCCAGCGGCAGCGCCAAGGACGTCCCGGCGGTCCTGGTCCCGGTGATCTCCCTGACCAAGGAGAACATCAACGACACCGTGATCAAGGACGGCATCTACACCGCCGACGAGATCTGCACGGGCAACTACAAGTCCGCCTGCGACAAGCTCGGCATCGGCGGCTGATCCGGTCCCGGCCCCTCTCCAAGTACGGGAACCCGTCAGCGGGTTCCCGTACCGGTCGGCCGGACCACAGGCTCCTCCGGCGCCCCGCGTCACACACAGCCCCGCAAGCTAGTCACGGGGCGCCGGCGGAACATCCCCCAGTCTTTCTGCACAACCTCCCGCCGGGTCAGGCGGCGAAGGAGATGGTTCACGTGTCCGCTACGCCCGTGCTGGCGTTGCGCGGGGTCTCCAAGCGGTTCGGTGCCGTTCAGGCGCTCACCGACGTAGAGCTTGAGGTCCACGCCGGTGAGGTGGTCGCCCTGGTCGGCGACAACGGCGCCGGAAAGTCCACGCTGGTCAAGACGATCGCCGGCGTGCATCCCATCGATGAGGGCGTCATCGAATGGGAAGGCAAGGCCGTTTCGATCAGCAAGCCGCACGACGCCCAGGCACTGGGCATCGCGACCGTCTACCAGGACCTCGCGCTGTGCGACAACATCGACGTCGTCGGCAACCTGTTCCTCGGCCGTGAGCTGAGGAAGTGGGGCGTGCTCGACGAGGTCGAGATGGAGCGCCGCTCGCGCGAGCTGCTGAAGACGCTCTCGATCCGCATCCCCAGCGTGCGTATCCCGATCGCCTCGCTCTCCGGCGGTCAGCGCCAGACCGTGGCCATCGCGCGCTCGATGCTCGGCGAGCCCAAGCTCGTCATCCTCGACGAGCCGACCGCCGCCCTCGGCGTCGAGCAGACCGCCCAGGTGCTGGACCTGGTGGAGCGGCTTCGGGAGCGCGGCCACGCCGTGATCCTGATCAGCCACAACATGGCCGACGTCAAGGCCGTCGCCGACAAGGTGGCGGTACTGCGCCTCGGCCGCAACAACGGCGTCTTCGAGGTCAAGACGACCTCGCAGGAGGAGATCATCTCCGCCATCACGGGCGCCACCGAGAACGCCGTGACCCGCCGTGCGGCGCGCACGAACGGGGAGGTTTCCAAGTGAGCGTCGACAAGACCTCCACGGCCGCGGCGAACGGCCAGACCGTCGAGAACCCCGAGGCGGCCGCCGCCGCGGTGACCGCGGTCGACCCCCGGCTGCTCGTGCGCGAGCAGGGCCTGGCCGGCTACCTCGGCGAGTTCAGGCGCAAGATGAAGGCGGGCGAGCTGGGTTCCATCCCGGTCGTCATCGGCCTGATCATCATCTGCGTCGTCTTCCAGAGCCTGAACTCCGCGTTCCTGTCCGCCCAGAACATCAGTGACATCACCGTCACGATGGTCGGCACGGGCATGATCTCGGTCGGCATCGTCTTCGTGCTGCTGCTCGGCGAGATCGACCTGTCCGTCGGCTCGGTCAGCGGCGCCTCCAGCGCCATCGCGGCCGTGCTCGCGGTGAACCAGGGCTGGCCGGAGTGGGCGGCGGTGCTCTTCGCCGTCGCCGCGGGTGCCGCCATCGGCGCCGCCCACGGCTTCTTCTTCGCGGTGCTCGGCGCCCCGGCCTTCGCCGTGACGCTGGCGGGCCTGCTCTTCTGGCTGGGCTTCATGCTCCAGACGCTGGGCGAGAACGGCACGATCAACCTCGACAGCGACGGCTTCATCGGTCAGCTGACGACGTACTTCTTCACGGACGTCGCCGCCGCGTACGGCCTGGCGGCCGTGGTGACCGCGATCTTCTTCGTCACCTCCTTCCTCGGCAACCGGCGCCGCGAGGCGGCGGGCGTCCCGTCCCGGCCCATGAGCGACACCCTGCTGCGCACGGGGCTGCTCGCGGTGGTCTCCTTCGCCGCGGCGTTCATGTACAACCAGTACAAGGGCCTGCCGCTGGCGACCGTGATCTTCCTGGTGTTCCTGGTCGGCACGGACTTCCTGCTCCGCCGGACGACGTACGGCCGCAAGGTCTTCGCGCTCGGTGGCAGTGTCGAGGCGTCCCGGCGTGCGGGCATCAACGTCACGGCGGTCCGGATCTCCGTGTTCGCGATCTCCGGCGGCTTCGCGGCGATCGGCGGTCTGTTCCTGGCGTCGAAGATCGCGTCCGCGAACCAGAGCGCGGGCACCGGCGACCTGCTGATGAACGCCATCGCGGCCGCCGTGATCGGTGGTACCTCGCTGTTCGGCGGCCGTGGACGCACCTGGAACGCGCTGCTGGGTGTGCTGGTGATCGTCTCCATCCAGTACGGGCTCCAGCTGGAGTCCATCGCCGAGCCGGTGAAGTACATGATCACGGCAGGTGTGCTGCTGACCACGGTGGTCATCGACTCGGTCACCCGGCGGACCCAGAAGACCGCCGGCCGGGCGTAGGGGCTGCGCCGCGGGGGTGCGGTGGTCCGCCGGGCGCCGGTCCGGTGCGGCTGACCGCGCCCGTGCGGCGGAGCCGCATGTCGGCACAGCCCCGCGCCCCTGGGGGCGTGGCAGTCCCGCTCCCCCTCGAACATGTGCCCGGCACCAACGGCGGTGCCGGGCACAGCCGTGTCGTAGAAGGGCCCTGTCCGGGGTAGAGCCGAACGCGTGACGTACGACCCACCGTCCTGGCGTCGGGGGGTGGGGCGGAACATTAGACTCGACAAGCCCGGTAACAGCTCGAACAGCTCTACTGCAAGGAGGCACGGGTGCCGCTGCTGACCCGCATCACGGGACCGCGCGATCTGGACCGGCTCAGCCTGGAAGAGCTGGACCAGCTGGCCGAGGAGATCCGGACCTTCCTTGTCGAGGCCGTCTCCAAGACCGGCGGCCACCTCGGCCCCAACCTCGGCGTGGTCGAGCTGACCATCGCCCTGCACCGCGTGTTCGAATCACCGAAGGACAAGGTGCTCTGGGACACCGGCCACCAGGCCTACGTCCACAAGCTGCTCACCGGACGCCAGGACTTCTCCCGGCTGAAGATGAAGGGCGGCCTGTCCGGCTACCCCTCGCAGGCCGAGTCCGAGCACGACGTCATCGAGAACAGCCACGCCTCCACGGTCCTCGGCTGGGCCGACGGCCTGGCGAAGGCCAACCAGCTGCTCGAACGCGACGACCACGTGGTCGCCGTGATCGGCGACGGCGCGCTCACCGGCGGCATGGCCTGGGAGGCGCTGAACAACATCGCCGACGCCAAGGACCGCCCGCTGGTCATCGTCGTCAACGACAACGAGCGCTCCTACGCCCCCACGATCGGCGGCCTCGCCAACCACCTCGCGACGCTGCGCACCACGGACGGCTACGAGCGCTTCCTCGCGCGCACCAAGGAGGTCCTGGAGCGCACCCCGGTCGTCGGCCGGCCGCTCTACGACACCCTGCACGGCGCCAAGAAGGGCCTGAAGGACTTCATCGCCCCGCAGGGCATGTTCGAGGACCTGGGCCTCAAGTACGTCGGCCCGATCGACGGCCACGACATCGAGGCGCTGGAGTCCGCGCTGGCCCGCGCCAAGCGCTTCGGCGGCCCCGTCATCGTGCACTGCCTCACCGAGAAGGGCCGTGGCTACCAGCCCGCCCTCCAGGACGAGGCCGACCGCTTCCACGCCGTCGGCAAGATCCACCCCGACACGGGCCTGCCGATCGCCTCCTCCGGCGCCGACTGGACCTCCGTCTTCGGCGACGAGATGGTCAAGCTCGGCAAGGAGCGCGAGGACATCGTCGCCATCACCGCCGCGATGCTCCAGCCGGTCGGCCTGGACCGCTTCGCGAAGGTCTTCCCGGACCGGGTGTACGACGTCGGCATCGCCGAGCAGCACGGCGCCGTCTCCGCGGCGGGCCTGGCCACCGGCGGAGTGCACCCCGTCTTCGCCGTGTACGCCACCTTCCTCAACCGCGCCTTCGACCAGGTCCTGATGGACGTCGCCCTGCACAGGTGCGGCGTGACCTTCGTGCTGGACCGGGCCGGTGTCACCGGCACCGACGGCGCCTCCCACAACGGCATGTGGGACATGTCGATCCTCCAGGTCGTCCCCGGCCTCAGGCTCGCCGCCCCGCGCGACGCCGAGCAGGTGCGCGCCCAGCTGCGCGAGGCCGTCGACGTCGACGACGCGCCGACCGTGGTGCGCTTCTCCAAGGGCGCCGTCGGTCCCGCCGTACCCGCGGTGGGCCGGATCGGCGGCATGGACGTGCTGCGCGAGCCCGGCACCACCACGCCCGATGTGCTCCTCGTCTCGGTCGGCGCGCTCGCGCCGATGTGCCTGGAGGTCGCCTCGCTCCTCGACAAGCAGGGCATCTCCACCACCGTCGTCGACCCGCGCTGGGTCAAGCCCGTCGACGAGGCCATGGCCCCGCTCGCCGACCGGCACCGCGTGGTCGTCACCGTCGAGGACAACTCCCGCGTCGGCGGCGTCGGCTCGGCCGTCGCCCAGGCTCTGCGGGACGCGGGCGTCGACGTACCGCTGAGGGACTTCGGCATCCCGCCGCGTTTCCTCGACCACGCCTCCCGCGCCGAGGTCATGGCGGAGATCGGGCTGACCGCCCCGGACATCGCCCGGCAGGTCACCGGCCTGGTCTCCCGGCTCGACGGGCGCTACGAGCGGACGGCCGCCGACGAGATCGAGGCCGCGCGCGACTGACCGGGCGCCACCCGGAGCCCTCTGAATGGGCCGGTGCCGCCACTCTTCACAGTGGCGGCATCGGCCCATTCGCGTGAGACGGCGCGTGCCGGGGCATACGCACTACGCCCCCTCTCGATCATGTCGAGGACGACAAGCGTGGGAGGTCCGCCGTGAGCAGCACCCTCTTCCGGACGAAGAAGGTCGAGCAGTCCATCCTCGATACCGAGGAGCCAGAGCACGCGCTCAAGAAATCCCTGTCCGCCCTGGACCTGACGGTCTTCGGCGTCGGTGTGATCATCGGCACCGGCATCTTCGTCCTCACCGGGTCGGTCGCGAGGAACAACGCCGGACCGTCCGTCGCGCTGTCCTTCGTGGTGGCAGGCGTCGTCTGCGCTCTCGCCGCGCTCTGCTACGCCGAGTTCGCCTCCACCGTCCCGGTGGCCGGCTCGGCGTACACCTTCTCCTACGCCTCCCTGGGGGAGCTGCCCGCCTGGATCATCGGCTGGGACCTCGTCCTGGAGTTCGCGCTCGGCACGGCGGTGGTGGCCGTCGGCTGGTCGGGGTACATCGCCTCGCTGCTGGAGAACGCCGGCTGGCAACTGCCCGAGGTGCTCGGGACCCGGGAGGGCGCCGACGGGTTCGGCTTCGACATCCTCGCCTCCGCCCTGGTGCTGGTGCTCACCGCCATCCTCGTGGTCGGCATGAAGCTCTCCGCCCGGGTGACCTCCGTCGTGGTCGCCATCAAGGTGACCGTCGTCCTCGTCGTGATCATCGCCGGCGCGTTCTTCATCACCGGCAGCAACTACGAGCCGTTCGTCCCCGACCCCGAGCCCGTGGCGGCGGGCCGCAGCCTGGACGCGCCGCTCGTGCAGCTCATGTTCGGCTGGGCGCCGGCCAACTTCGGCGTGCTGGGCATCTTCACCGCCGCCTCCGTGGTCTTCTTCGCCTTCATCGGATTCGACATCGTGGCCACCGCCGCCGAGGAGACCAAGAACCCGCAGCGCGACATGCCCCGCGGCATCCTCGGCTCGTTGTTCATCTGCACCGCCCTCTACGTGGCGGTGTCGATCGTCGTCACCGGGATGCAGAACTACCGCGAACTGTCCGTGGACGCCCCGCTCGCCGACGCCTTCAAGGCCGTCGGACAGCCCTGGTTCGCGGGCTTCATCAGCTTCGGCGCCGCCGTCGGCCTGACCACCGTCTGCATGATCCTGCTGCTCGGACAGACCCGCGTCTTCTTCGCGATGAGCCGCGACGGCCTGCTGCCGCGCTTCTTCTCCCGCGTCCACCCGCGGTTCAAGACCCCGCACCGGCCGACCATCGTGCTCGGCGTGCTCATCGCGATCCTCGCGGGCTTCACGCCCCTTCAGGAGCTCGCGGCCCTGGTGAACATCGGCACCCTGTTCGCCTTCGTGATCGTCGCCATCAGCGTGATCATCCTGCGCAGGACCCGCCCCGACCTGCACCGCGCCTTCCGCACCCCGTGGGTGCCGGTGCTGCCGATCGTGTCCGTGCTGGCCTCGCTGTGGCTGATGCTGAATCTGCCCGCCGAGACCTGGGTCCGGTTCGCCGTCTGGATGGCGATCGGCGTCGTCGTCTACTTCCTGTACGGCCGCTCCCACAGCCGCCTCGGACGCCATGGGGAGACCACCGCCGCGGAGGTCATGCGTCCCCCGCGCGGCGACAAGGAGTGAGCGACCCGTTCCGGGCATCCGGCCTCGTATGTCCTGTTTCTGTGGGACATATGAGGCCGGATAGCGTACGGCCATGCGCGCCGAGCCTCTCGCCCCACCACGCCCCGTAGCCGAACGAGGGGCGGCGCACGGATACTGGACCCGGCTGCTGCCCCTGCTGGCGGCCCTGGCCTGCCTCACGCGCGTGCCGTCCTTCGTACGGCCGCTGTGGAACCCCGACGAGGGCTATCTCGCCGTACAGGCGCGCATGCTGGCGCACGGCGGGGCACTGTACGAGACGGTCGTGGACCGCAAACCGCCGCTCGTGCCGTGGCTGTACGAGGGGGCGTTCGCGCTGGCCGGCTCCGAGTCGCTCGCCCCGGTCCGGGTGCTGGCGGTGCTGGCGCAGTTGCTCACGGCCGTCGCGCTCGCCTCGCTCGCGCGGCGACGGTGGGGCGACCGCGCGGGCCGTACCGCCGGAGTGCTGTACCTGCTGGTGTCCGTAGGACTCCACCCCGAGGACGCGCAGGCCGCCGGCTTCGAGGTCTTCATGCTGCCGTGCACGGCCGCCGCCATGTGGTGCGCGGACCGGCGCCGCTGGGGATGGGCCGGCACGGCCGTCGCCGGGGCCTTCCTCGCCAAGCAGACCGGTGCGGCCGTACTGCTGCCGGTGCTCTGGCTGTATGTCCGTAACGGCGGCGCCGCGAAGGGCGGGCTGCTGCGGCTCGCGGCGGGGGCCGTCCTGCCGGTGCTGGGCGCGGCCCTGGCCACCGACCCGGCGGGCTTCGTGTTCTGGACGGTGACGGGCTCGGCGGCGTACGCCTCGTTCACCGGTTCCGAACTGCACGTTCTGAGCCGGGGCCTGGCCAACGCCGCGCTGCTGGCCGTGGGATGCGCCGGGCTGCTGCCACCGGTGGTACGGGCGTTGCGGGTGGTGCGCGCAGGTGCGGCGGAGCTGTGGCTGTGGCCGGCCGCGTCGGCGGGTGCGGTGCTGGCCGGGTTCCACTTCTTCGGCCACTACTACCTGCAACTCCTGCCCCCACTCGCCCTGCTGGCGACCGCCGCGCTGCACGTCCTGCCCCGTGAACGCCTGGTGACAGCCGTCGTCACGTCGGCCCTGTGCTGCGGCCTCTTCCTCGCCTGGGGGCTGTTCGCCCCACGCCCCGAACTCGCCCACGTCCAGCGACTGGCACAAGCCACGGCCCGCCGCACCGAGCCCGGCGACCGCGTCCTCGTCTGGGGCATGCACCCGGAGACGTACTGGCTGGCCGACCGCGCCCCCGCCAGCCGCTACCTCACCGCCGGCCTGCTCACCAACTACAGCGGCGGCCGCAACGGCCCCCAGGTCGGCGAGAAATACGGCGTCGAGGGCGCCTGGCCCGCCTTCCGCGCCGAACTCGCCGCCCATGCCCCCGCCCTGATCGTGGACGACTCCCGCGGCAAGCCGTACGCGCCGGAGCGGGTCCCGAGCCTGCGCAAGATCCTGGTGGCGGGATACGAGGAGGTGGGAGAGGTCGACGGGGCGGTGCTGTACGCGCGGGTGGGCAAGGGCGCGGGGAAGCCGTAGGGGGCGCGGGGAGACCGTAGGGGGTACGTGAGGCGGTCGGGGCGCGAGGAAGGCCGGATGGGCACGGAGCCGTCGGGGGAGCGCCTGGTGGCAGGGGAGTTCCTGGCAGTGGGGAGTGTCCGGCGGTGGGGGGTGTCCGGCGGTGGGGGGTGTCCGGCGGTGGGGGGTGTCCGGCGGTGGGGGGTGTCCGGCGGTGGGGGGCCGCGCTAGCGGTTCACCGACCGGGGGCCCGCCACCTCCGCGCCCAGTTCCGTCACCCGGCGCCTGAGCTCGCGGTCGGCCGTGACGACCAGACAGGGGCGGTCGCCCACCTCGCCGACCAGTTCGACCATGCGGTCGTCGCCGCTGCCGGGTGCCGCGTCCACGCGTACGCCCGGCACGGACTCCACCCCGCGGGCCGCGCCCTCCACCACGAGGACGATCTCCACGGGCTCCGGGTGCCCCGGCAGGCCGTCGACCGCCAGCCGGTCGCGCAGGCGCTCGGCCGCGCCGTGCCGGTCGCGCCACCAGCCGTCGGGGACCGAGCCGACCACGTTCGCCGCGTCGACGATCACCAGGAGCGGGGCAGTCATGTGACCCAGGGTCCCACGAGCCGCCGGCGGGAACCCGGGGGATGCCCGATTAAAGTAGGAGCGTGCCAATGGTCCCTGCGGTGAACGGCGACTGGCTGATACGAGGCCGGGACGGGCGGCTCAGCGCCTACGCCCCGGGCGGTGAGGCCGTCCATTGCCGGGCCGAACGTCACCCGGGCGGCGACTGGCTCCCGCCCCGGAAGGCGGGCGGCGAGCAGCGGCTGCTGCCCGGCATCGCGGTGGGCCAGGGCGCCGACGGCTACGCGCACCTCGTCGCCTGGCGGCCCACGCCGAACGGCGAGGCGGGCCTCGTGCACTCCACGCACTTCCGCCCGCACCTCGCCGCGCTGGACTGGCTTCCTATCGGTCACCCCGACAAGAAGGGGAAGCGGACCGGGATGCCCGCCGTGGCCGTGGACGCCGAGGGGCGCGCCTACCTGTTCGTGCGCAACCGCGGCAGGGGTGTGCAGACCATCAACCAGAAGGAGCGTGGCGGCTGGAACGGCTGGCACGACCTGAAGGGCTCCCGGGTGGCCGAGGAACTCGCCGCCGTCACCGGGGAGTCGGGCCGGGTCGAGGTGTACGCCACGAACCCCGACGGCATCCTGCGCTGGCACCAGCAGGAGCCCGGCGCCCGCCCGGTCGCCGCCGATCCGCTGCCGGTGCGTGTGGCGCCGGGCTCGCTGAGCGCGCTGCCCACCTCCAAGGAGCACACGACGCTGTTCTTCGCCGATCCCGACGGCACCCTGTACGCCTGGCGTCCCGACGGCGACCCGGTCGCGCTGGCCGCCGCGGCCGGGCCGGGACCGGTGGCGGTGCTGCGCTGTGAGCTGGAAGGCCATGACTGCACCGTTCTCGCCCGGCGTTCGTCCTCGGGGCGGGTGGCGTTCGCGGCGTATCCCACGGAGCGGGAGTCGGCCGGCCCGGGGTGGACCGAGTGGGGCCCGCGGCTGCCGGCGGGCTCGCGGGTTGCCCTGGCCCAGGACACCGAGGGCCGCGTCGTCGCCGCGACGGCCACGCCGGACGGCGAACTGCGCGTGGCCCGGCAGAAGGACGGGCCCGGACTGGATCTGGCGGCCTGGCAGGCCGTCTGAGGGCGCGTACGACCGGCGAGGCGCCCCCCGTCCACCTCAAGCCGGCATCCGTGACACCCGCGCCCTCATCGACGCCCGCACCCGCCTCGTCAGCCGCCCGCCGTCCGGCCCGGTCGGCGGGAACCTGCGTCGCGAGCCGCCGCGGGAGGCACGGCCGCACCACCACCGCCCAGTTCACCCTGGCCGCCCTCGCCCGGCACCGCGAGACCGGGCACCACCCGGTCGTCGAGCACTACCGCGACGGCGTACGACGCGGCGGGCGCCGTCACCGTCGCGGCCATCGGCACGGACGGGCGCCCGCGCGCGCCGCCGGTTGTCGGCGACGGCGGGGAGCCCGCTGGGGACGTGGCGCCGGCCCGGCACATATGACGGAGGGCCCCCGCCGTGCGGAGGCCCTCTGTCACGTCAGGTGGCGGTTACGCCGGGACGCTCGCGACTCCCTGCTCCAGGAACCGCTTCCCGTTCACCCGCTCGGCGACGCCCTCGCGGTCCAGGTACGGCGTGATGCCGCCCAGGTGGAAGGGCCAGCCGGCGCCGGTGATCAGGCACAGGTCGATGTCCTGCGCCTCGGCGACGACGCCCTCGTCGAGCATCAGCCCGATCTCCTGCGCCACCGCGTCCAGCACCCGGGCCCGCACCTGTGCCTCGGTGAGTACCGAGTCGCCCTGCTTCAGCAGCGCGGCGACCTCCGGGTCCAGCTCGGGCTTGCCGCTGTCGTAGACGTAGAAGCCGCGCTTGCCCGCCTCGACGACCGCCTTGAGGTTCGGGGAGACCGTGAAGCGGTCCGGGAACGCCTTGTTGAGGGTTTCCGAGACGTGCAGCCCGATCGCCGGGCCGACCAGCTCCAGCAGCACCAGCGGTGACATCGGCAGACCCAGCGGCTCGATCGCCCGCTCGGCCACGTCGACCGGCGTGCCCTCGTCGATGACGTTCTGGATCTCGCCCATGAAGCGGGTCAGGATGCGGTTCACGACGAAGGCCGGGGCGTCCTTCACCAGCACGGCCGTCTTCTTCAGCTTCTTGGCGACGGCGAACGCCGTGGCCAGCGAGGCGTCGTCGGTCCGCTCGCCGCGGACGATCTCCAGCAGCGGCAGGATCGCGACCGGGTTGAAGAAGTGGAAGCCGACGACCCGCTCGGGGTGCTTCAGCTTCGACGCCATCTCCGAGACGGAGAGGGAGGAGGTGTTGGTCGCGAGAATCGCGTGCGCCGGAGCGACCGCCTCGACCTCCGCGAACACCTTCTGCTTGACGCCCATCTCCTCGAACACGGCCTCGATGACGAAGTCGGCGTCCGCGAAGCCCTCGGCCTTGTCCAGGACACCGGTCACCAGCGCCTTGAGGCGGTTGGCCTTGTCCTGGTTGATCCGGCCCTTGCCGAGCAGCTTGTCGATCTCGGCGTGGACGTAGGCGACACCCTTGTCGACGCGCTCCTGGTCGATGTCGGTCAGCACGACCGGCACCTCGAGGCGGCGCAGGAACAGCAGGGCGAGCTGGGAGGCCATCAGACCGGCGCCGACGACACCGACCTTGGTGACCGGGCGGGCCAGGTTCTTGTCCGGGGCGCCCGCCGGGCGCTTGCCGCGCTTCTGCACCAGGTTGAACGCGTAGATGCCGGCGCGCAGTTCGCCACCCATGATCAGGTCGGCGAGTGCCTTGTCCTCGGCGTCGTAGCCCTGCTGGAGGTCGCCGTTCTTGGCGGCGGCGATGATGTCGAGGGCGCGGTAGGCGGCCGGGGCGGCGCCATGCACCTTGCCGTCGGCGATGAAGCGGCCCTTGGCGACGGCCTGGTCCCAGCCCTCGCCGCGGTCGATCACCGGGCGCTCGATCCGGATCTCGCCCTTGAGGACGGAGGCCGTCCAGATGAGCGACTGCTCCAGGAAGTCGGCGCCCTCGAAGATCGCGTCGGCGATCCCGAGCTCGTAGACCTGCTTGCCCTTGAGCTGCTTGTTCTGGTTGAGGCTGTTCTCGATGATCACCGAGACGGCCTTCTCGGGGCCGATCAGGTTGGGCAGCAGGGTGCAGCCGCCCCAGCCGGGGACCAGGCCGAGGAAGACCTCGGGGAGCGAGAAGGCGGGGATGGCCGCCGACACCGTGCGGTAGGTGCAGTGCAGGCCGACCTCGACACCGCCGCCCATCGCGGCGCCGTTGTAGTACGCGAACGTCGGCACGGCGAGAGCGGCGAGACGCTTGAAGACGTCGTGGCCGCCCTTGCCGATGGCGAGCGCGTCCTTGTGCTCCTTGAGCAGCTCGACGCCCTTGAGGTCGGCGCCGACGGCGAAGATGAACGGCTTGCCGGTGACACCGGCGCCGACGATCTCACCGTCCGCGGCCTCCTTCTCGACCTGGTCGATCGCGGCGTTCAGGTTCGCCAGCGACTGCGGGCCGAAGGTGGTCGGCTTGGTGTGGTCCAGGCCGTTGTCCAGAGTGATCAGGGCGAAGCGCCCGGCACCCAGGGGGAGGTCGAAGTGGCGTACGTGCGCGCTGGTGACGACCTCGTCAGGGAACAGCGCCGAGGCCTGCTGCAGAAGCTCGGTGGTGGTGCTCACTTGTCCCCCTCGAAGTGCGGGTTCTCCCAGATGACCGTCGCGCCCATGCCGAAGCCGACGCACATGGTGGTCAGGCCGTAGCGGACGTGCGGCTGCTCCTCGAACTGGCGGGCCAGCTGCGTCATCAGGCGGACGCCGGAGGAGGCCAGCGGGTGGCCGAAGGCGATGGCGCCGCCGTACTGGTTGACGCGCGCGTCGTCGTCGGCGATGCCGTAGTGGTCCAGGAAGGCCAGGACCTGGACGGCGAAGGCCTCGTTGATCTCGAAGAGGTTGATGTCCTCGATGGAGAGGCCCGCCTTGGCGAGGGCCTTCTCGGTGGCCGGGATCGGGCCGTAGCCCATGACCTCCGGCTCGACGCCCGCGAAGGCGTACGAGACGAGGCGCATCTTCACCGGCAGGTCGTGCTCGCGGGCGAAGTCCTCGCTCGCGATGATCGACGCGGTGGCACCGTCGTTCAGACCGGCCGCGTTGCCCGCCGTGACCCGGCCGTGCACACGGAACGGGGTCTTCAGACCGGCCAGGTTCTCCAGGGTCGTCCCCGGGCGCATCGGCTCGTCGGCGGTGACCAGGCCCCAGCCCGTCTCACCGGCCTCCGCGTTCGTGCGGCGCACCGAGACCGGCACCAGGTCGGCCTGGATCTTGCCGTTGGCGTACGCCTTGGCGGCCTTCTCCTGCGAGCGCACCGCGTACTCGTCGGCGCGCTGCTTGGTGATGTGCGGGTAGCGGTCGTGCAGGTTCTCCGCCGTCATGCCCATGAACAGGGCCGACTCGTCGACGAGCTTCTCGCTGACGAACCGCGGGTTGGGGTCGACGCCCTCGCCCATCGGGTGGCGGCCCATGTGCTCGACACCGCCGGCGATGACGGCGTCGTACGCGCCGAAGGCGATGGAGCCGGCCGTGGTGGTCACGGCGGTCAGGGCGCCCGCACACATGCGGTCGATCGAGTAGCCGGGCACCGACTGCGGCAGGCCCGCGAGGATACCGGCGGTGCGGCCGATGGTCAGGCCCTGGTCACCGATCTGCGTGGTCGCGGCGATGGCGACCTCGTCGATCTTCTTGGGGTCCAGGCCGGGGTTGCGGCGCAGCAGCTCCCGGATCGCCTTCACGACGAGGTCGTCGGCGCGGGTCTCGTGGTAGATGCCCTTCGGGCCCGCCTTGCCGAACGGGGTGCGGACGCCGTCTACGAAGACGACGTCCCTGACGGTACGAGGCACGATGGCTCTCCTCCAGGGTGCGGGATGGCACTGCTGCGGCACGCATGCGCTGAGCGCGCGCTCAGTCACCATGCTACTTATGGGTAACGTAGCTGCACAGTCCCCCCGGAACGAGCGGTGAAGGTCACACTGTCCGCCGGTGCCCGCACAGGGGGTATGGCTGAATCCAGCCGCGCCGCCGTGCCCGTTCGGAACAGCGCGTCGACCTGATCCCGCCGGGCCCAAGAACGCCCCTCAGGGGCGCGCGGAACTGCGCGACCAGCCACGACGACCCCGCAGCCGCCCCGCACGACACCTCCCT
>NZ_JBIDCW010000008.1:99376-100920 GCF_043204795.1 Streptomyces sp. NPDC047706
CCTGCGGCGCTCACGCCCTGCGGCGCTCACGCCCTGCGGCGCTCACGCCCTGCGGCGCTCACGCCCTGCGGCGCTCACGCCCTGCGGCGCTCACGCCCTGCGGCGCTCACGCATCTTTGGCCGACAGCGCACTCACCAGCACCGGCGTCACCAGCTCCACCTGCCACGGCCGCGCACCGTATCCGGCCAGTACGGGCCCCACGGACTCCGCGTCGGCCACCGCCGGCGGCTCCCAGCACACCCGCCGTACCGTGTCCGGCGCGATCAGGTTCTCCTGCGGCAGCCCCAGCTCCTCGGCCAGCGCGGAGACCCCCGCCCGGGCCGCGGAGAGCCGCGCGGCCGCCGCCGGATCCTTGTCGGCCCACGCCCGCGGCGGCGGAGGCCCCGCGACCTGCTGCCCCGGCTGCGGCAGCTGCGTCTCGGGCAGCGCCTTGGCGCGGTCCACGGCGGCCTGCCACTGCTCCAGCTGCCGCCGCCCCGTCCGGTGCCCGAACCCGTTCAGCGCGGACAGCGCGTGCACGGTGCCCGGCAGGGCGAGGGCGGCCTCGACGATGGCGGCGTCCGACAGCACCTTGCCCGGCGAGATGTCCCTGCGCTGGGC
Organism: Streptomyces sp. NPDC047706; assembly: GCF_043204795.1. Lineage (NCBI taxonomy): Bacteria > Bacillati > Actinomycetota > Actinomycetes > Kitasatosporales > Streptomycetaceae > Streptomyces > Streptomyces sp. NPDC047706. The sequence goes on from NZ_JBIDCW010000008.1 coordinate 99,978, forward strand.
GATCCGGTCCCGGGTCTGCCACAGCTCCCGCACCACGGCGAGCTGCCGCCGCCGGCGCACCTTGTGCATCCCGGACGTACGCCGCCACGGGTCCTTGCGGGGCTCCGGCGGCGGCGCGGCCGCGATCGCGTCGAACTCCTGCCGGGCCCATTCCAGCTTGCCCTGCCGGTCCAGCTCCTTCTCCAGCGCGTCCCGCAGGTCGACGAGCAGTTCGACGTCGAGCGCGGCGTACCGCAGCCAGGGCTCGGGGAGCGGGCGGGTGGACCAGTCGACGGCGGAGTGGCCCTTCTCCAGCACGAACCCGAGCACGCTCTCGACCATGGCGCCGAGGCCGACCCTGGGGAAACCGGAGATCCGCCCGGCCAGCTCGGTGTCGAACAGCCGCGTCGGCACCATGCCTATCTCCCGCAGGCACGGCAGGTCCTGGGTGGCGGCGTGCAGCACCCACTCCACGCCGGACAGCGCGTCGCCGAGTGCCGACAGGTCGGGGCAGGCCACGGGGTCGATCAGCGCGGTGCCCGCGCCCTGGCGGCGCAGCTGTACGAGATACGCGCGCTGTCCGTAGCGGTAGCCGGAGGCGCGCTCGGCGTCGACGGCGACCGGACCGGAGCCTGCGGCGAACGCGGCGATCATCTCGGCGAGGGCGGCCTCGTCCGCGATCACGGGCGGAACGCCCTCACGCGGCTCCAGCAACGGGATCGGCGCCTCCGTAACAGAAGATCCGCCGTCTTCCGGAGGAGCGCCCCCGGTGGTTCGCAGTGAACTGTCTGCTGCGGTTTCTTGGGCGTCGGTCACCTGTCAAGGGTATCCGTGTATGGACGGCGCCCGCCGACGGAACGTTCCGTCGGCGGGCGCCGGCGGGGCGCCAAACACTAACGCCCCACGGGTTGGCCCGCCCCCCCCCGGGGGCGGGGGGGGGCCGCCGCGGGGGGGGCCCCGGCCC